>NZ_JAHLRC010000125.1:0-9951 GCF_018919545.1 Citrobacter sp. S46_ASV_140 | reverse complement strand
GATATATATCATCACCGATTCTCTGACATAACCGTCATAGTCCTGTCACGCCGCTGACAGCCCTCACCAATTATAATTTCTTCCGTAAACCCAAACAGGAGAAATATGATGAATAAGATATCCTCTTTTTTCGCTATCGCGTTTTTTATTTCAGCTGGCGTTAATGCGGCAGACACACCCAAAATGCATCAGCAGGCCGCAGCAGCCCATGAAATGATGAATAACAGCAGTGCCCCTGCACATCAACAAATGGCGCAAGAACACGTCGCGCAGACGAATAATTCAACGTCAACACCATCCCAGGCACGCCCTTTTTCACAAATGAATAAACATGAAAAAGCGATGGTCGTTCACCAGTCAGTGAATAACGGTCATTCATATGCCCATGAGGTTCAGGCCAGGCAGCACCGCGCACAGATCCCCGCGCAAGGGTAACGTTGCCCTGTGTTGAATAAAATGTCCATCAATACGCTATGTATGAATATTGCGGACAAAACGCGCCACGCAGGCCTGTACATTTACAAGCCTGCGTTCCTGCCGTTAATGTCAATATTAATATTTCTTTAAACACTTCATTAAAAAGTAAATATAATTAAGCGTTTTATCCCACTTGTATAAACTACGTAATTCACCTGCTTGTAATGTTGCATATTACAGCCCCCACACCCTCACCATTAATATAAATTAGGATTCCCCCTGGTATGCGTCATTAATATTTAATGGGAGACTGCCGTCGTCGTAAACATGACATTCAAACAGTTCGTATTCCTATAAATAAACTTAATGATGATAGTGAGCAAAAAAATGAAAAAACGTCTGCTGACCCTCTTTGTCCTCGGCCTGACAACGGCCACAACGGCATGCGCAATTACCCCGGCAATGCAGAAAAAGTATGAACATTCAGGCTGTACGCAAATGAGTGAACTCAATGGCTGCGATATCAATAAATCCTATCAGTGGAACCGCGATCATGGCTTTATTGAGAACGGCAACAGCCAGCAGAGCCGTCATCATCGTCATGGTGAAGAGCAGCAAAATACCGCTGACCGGGATAACCACGATAATGCCGATATTTACGGCAAATTCAGCGGAAATTACGTAGCCAAATTTGCCAATGGTCAACGCAGCGTTGATATTCACGTCGAGGGTTCCAGCGTGTACGTCAATGGTAATGAAGTGCGTGACGTAAATACCTATCAGGATACGATGACTTTCCGTGTCGGCTATGCCACTTACACCATTAAAACGAATGGTCGCGGTAGCTGGAATGACAGCGATGCCGGGAATGCTGGCAAAATTGTGCGCGAGTAACGGATACCGCCACAATGAAAAAACTGATTTCCACGTTGGTTATTATGGCTAGTCTGTCGGGCTGTGCCGAACATCCTTACCTTTCTGCAGCCGCTGCTGGTATTGGGGCCGCAGCAGTTGCCACGGCGATCGCTAATCACAAAAACCGTGAAGCCAACCGTGATAAAGAGCATGAACGCCAGGAGCGCGAGCAAAGGGAGAACCAGCATGCGTGGCGGCATCGTCACCATCACTCCGATGATGACGGCCATTACTATCACCGCTAAGTCAGCACAAAGAGCGCTGCGATCACAGCGCTCTCAACGGTCATGTATTACAGTATGCCGTTTTAATACTGGAGTCAGGCATGGCATTAACCCTCACGGTATTGCTTGAAAACAGGCGCGCTACGAGCGCAGATAAATCATTACGGGCAAAGCCTGGATTAAGTCTGTTAGTTCAGGATGAAACCACCACCATACTATTTGATACCGGCCCGGACGACAGCTTCATACTTAACGCCGCGCAAATGGGCGTAGACCTGACGCAATTCACCGCCGTGGTTCTTTCGCACGGCCATTACGATCACTGTGGCGGCGTGCCGTGGCTGGCGGATAACAGTCGTATCATTTGCCATCCCCAAATAGCCTGCGAGCGGTACGCCTCAATAACCCTGGCGGGAACGCCAAGAAAAATAAAAAAACTCTCGCGTGATAACGACTACTCTCGACTAATCATGGAATACACCCGTGAACCGTTGGCGATCAGCGATCGATTTTTGTGGTCCGGCGAAATTAGTGTCGCCACTCCACAGGCCTATGGCGTTATTAGCGATAAAACACCTCAACCGGATTACATCAGCGACGAAGGCGTATTGATCTATAAATCTGATCGCGGGTTAGTCATCATTACCGGATGCGGGCATCGGGGAATAGAGAATATCGTACGCCATTGCCAAAACATCACCGGCGTTAACCAAATTTACGCCCTCGTCGGTGGGTTCCATTTACGCACCGCCTCCCCCGCTAAGCTATGGCGAACCCGACAATTTATTAAGCAACAACAACCAGAAAAACTACTCGGCTGTCATTGCACCGGTTCGTGGGGTCGATTGTGGCTACCGGGAACTGACGCCCCGGCAACGGGAGATGTGATTGTGCTGGCAGAGTAACGGCGATAAGACATTGCCATACCAGCAATAAAAAGCGGGAGCCTTACGGCCCCCGCTTTTCAACCATCATTACAGAGTGACGATTGCTGGCTCATCAAAGACGGTGAGTTTTGGCGCTTCGCCGGTGAATTTTTCTGCGTATACCAGGCTGGTATTCCCCGCGCAGCCATTCGCCAGCCTTGAGGTTGGGATATCCGCCGTCAGCACGTTCGCGCCGCCATTTTTGCAGATACCGTTCTCAATATCTGGCCATGCGCCTTCATGGATACAGATGATTCCCGGTTTGATACCGTCACTGATGTGTGCCCCCACCAGCACCTGTCCACGCGCATTCCATACGCGTACCAGATCACCCTCGGCAATACCTCTGGCTTTCGCATCATCCGGGTGAATCGTTACCGGCTCACGATTGGCAATCGCGTACTCTTTGCGCAGCGAAGCGTAGTTCAACTGACTATGCAGACGATGTGCCGGGTGCGCCGTCAGTAGCTGCAGTTGATCTTTATCCGCAGTTCCTTTCCATTCATCGGGTTCAATCCATGACGCATGCGGCGGACAATCTTTGTATTGATAGCCTTCAATCGTTTTTGAGTAGATTTCTATCTTACCGCTCGGCGTTCCAAGCGCATTCATCACCGGATCGCTGCGGAAATCCGCGTAGCGTACATATTTGTTATTCTTTTCATTCTCACGCATTTCGATTAGTTTGTTTTGCTGCCAAAACGCGTTGAACTGAGGCATGGCGATACGCTGGGCGCGGGCGGCTTTTTGTGCGGCATCATAGAACTGCTTCAGCCACGCCATTTCATCTTTGCCCTCGGTGTAGACCGCCTTACCGCCAGGCTTGAGCATCTCCGCCAGATCGGCAAATACGTCAAAATCACTGCGTGCTTCAAACTGCGGCTCAATGACCTGCTTCATCGGCACCAGATGTTGGTTACTGTAATCACCGGTCATGGTCAGATCGTTGCGCTCAAACGACGTGGTTATCGGCAGGACTATATCGGCATGTTTGGCCGCTGCGGTCCAGTAGCACTCAGAGATGACAACCAGTTCAGGCTTCTGCCAGGCTTTGATTAAACGGTTAGTATCCTGATGATGGGTAAAGTTAGCGCCGCCCGCCCACCAGATCATTTTGATATCCGGGAAGGTTTGCTCTTTACCGTTATGCTGATATTTGCCGCCTGGATTTTCCAGCGCTTCGACAATTCGCGCTACCGGCAGGCTGATCACCGCATCGGAAACCGCCCAGTCGTTACCCGCAGATGACCCACCCTCAATTTGGGCGGAGATGGCTGGCAATACTCCCCCGGTACGCGTTGGGTTACCACCGTTGGAATAGTGATAAGAGAATCCGAAACCACCGCCTTCGGTACCAATTTGCCCCAGCATCGCCGCCAGAGTCACCAGCATCCAGTGTTTTTGCTCACCGTATTGCTGGCGCTGAATCCCCCAACCCGCCATGAGCATGGTTTGATTGCTGGAGAAAATTTCCGCCAGCTTCTCCAGTTGCTCCGCAGGCACGCCGCACACGCCGGAAGCCCACTCGGCGGTTTTCTCTATTTTGTCGCTCTTGCCGAGCAAATACTCTTCAAACTGCGGATATCCGGTGGTGTATTTTTCCAGGAAGGCTTTGTCATGGAGATTTTTCTTCACCAGCGTATGGGCGATCCCTAACATCATCGCCACATCGGTCCCCATATGTGGCGCAATCCAGGTCGCATTATCACCAAAGAACTCAATGGTTTCGGAACGCATCGGATCGATGGCGATGACGCTTTTCCCTGATTTCTTCAGCAGATTAAAGTATTCAATCCCCTGTTCATCCGTGCTGCTCCAGGCAATCTTGAGGGTATTGAGCGGGTTCATACCCCACAGCACCACGACCTGACTGTGCTCAAGCACCATCGGCCAGGTGGTTTGCTGCTCATAGACTTCAACCGATCCCACAACGTAAGGCATGATCACCTGCGCGGCACCGGTTGAATAATCTCCGGTATGACCTGCGTAACCACCGGCCATGCTCATATAGCGTTGCAGTAAGGTTTGCGCTTTATGCAGAACGCCGCTGGAGCGCCAACCATAAGAACCAGCAAATATCGACGCCGGGCCATAGCTGCTACGGATCCGGCTATGCTGCTCATGTATCAGTTTCAGTGCCTGCTCCCAGCTAACCCGCACGAAAGGATCGCTTCCACGTTTACCATCCGCATTACCCGGGTTTTCCAGATAGCTTTTGCGCACCATCGGATATTTTACGCGGATATTGGTATGGACCTGATCCGGCGCGGTTTGCTGTAACGAGTTCGGCACCGTTTTAGGCAACGCGCCTTTTGAGGAAACCACTTTGCCATCTTTTACTTCCACGTATACCGCGCCCCAACGTGCTGCCGTCAGAATCGCTCCGCCATTTTGGCCTTCGGCCCAGGCCGGCATTGGGATCACCGAAGAAATCGCCATTGTCCCGGTTGCCGCGCCGGCCGTCTTAATAAAGTCACGTCTTGTGAGTTTCATGATTTCTCCTGATTTATCGCTTATTTGTTCATGTCTTTAGCGTTGTACTGGAAGTAACGGCTCAGGATATCCAGTTCGTTTTCACTGATATTGGTGCGAGCGCCCATCCCTTTTGCTACTGAAGGCCAGGCGTTGAGGGTGAAATGATTCGCCGGAATTGGCGCATGGCAGCCCGCGCAGTACACATTGTCGAGTTTGCTTGCGTAATCCCACATCGGTTCACGGCTGGCGAGAGCGGAACCGCTCCATTCACCCTGCAGCACGACATCTCGCCAAACATTGCCGTAATCATCTCTTTTCCAGTCGGAGAGGATCTTCAGCGATTGCTGACCTTTTTCACTCAGGCTGGCAAGAATCAAACGCTGTCCTGCCGCGTAGTAAATGACCTGTTCATTTCCCTGCATCTGGCTACCGCGAATCTCGACCTGTCGCGTATTGTCCGTTGTTTTCAGAACCTGCATTTTTGTTGCCGGGTAAACGGTTCCCAAATCGCCCAGCGCGGTGTTGCTTACGGCATAAAGCTCTGTTGCCGAAGCAGGGGTGGAGGCTGACTGCGCTTCAAGCCCTTTGAGCGCGCTGTCATCCATTTTTATTTCAGGTGGGAAATGGGCGACGCCTTTGTGGCAATCAATACAGGTTTGCTTTTCCTCGATGCCCATTTTGTGCATTTTCTGGGCCTCTGCGCTTTGTGCGGCAAGATCCATCGCGTCCATGCTGTGACAGCTACGGCAGGTCGCAGAATCGCTCGCTTTTAGCTGTGCCCAAACGGTTTGCGCCATCTCCAGACGGTGTTCTTCAAATTTTTCTGGGGTATCGATTTTTTTGGTTATGAACTGATGATAAACATCTTTTGAGGCCCGCAGTTTAGCCACCAGATAATCCAGGCCGCCCTGGGGGATATGACAATCAGCACACTCTGCACGAATACCTTTCTGATTCTGAAAGTGAACCGAACCGGTATATTCCTCATACGGTGCCTGCATCGTATGACACGATAAACAGAATTCCGTGCTTGAGGTTTTGTGCAACGTCCATTGCCCTGCCAAAACGATAACAGCACCAAGAACAATGCACAGCAGCATCGTCCCGAGGATGGTTTTATTTATTTTTCTCATCTTTTATTCCCACAAGATGAATACCCTTTAATGGGTAGACAATAATTACCCTAACGCGGCTACTTATTGATATTCATCAAACGCAGAGGGAAATGAGAATCAGCATGTGGGTAAGTTTGAAGGCGCTCGCATAATTAATACGAACGAAATTAAATATAAAATACCTTTTTAAATTCAGATAATTAAACCAAATCCAAGGTTTAATTAACCATTAATTATGGAAACGTCAGAATAAAAGTTTGATGAGTGCTGAATGGCATTAAAATTATGCCCTTGGCAATAGTCGCTATATAATAAAATATATAATGAAAAAACATAAAAACGAACCCTTTTCTATTACGTGATAACACGTATTAATGAAGATACCCCTCTTGTGGTTGTGCTCAGATATACATTCAAGACAAGACTTGTGACACACACCTATCATTGACGCGCATTTATGCATGCAACCTTGATCTGGTCACTTATTATACAGATTCGATTTTCGCTACACTCTGGGTAGAGGTAAACAAACAGGAGGTAGTGAATATGTATCGCTCAATTCTGGTGCCCATTGATATCTCTGAAACCGATTTAACCCGCCATGTTGTTCCACAGGTCCTGGCGCATGCCAAAACCGCTAAGGTCCACTTTTTAGCCGTTATTCCTACCGTTCCGTTCTATGCCTCGCTGGGGCTGGCTTACTCAACAGAATTCCCGGACAGAAGCGGTCTGCAGGCCAAGGCCAGCGAAAAACTCGAAGAGATTATTAAGCAGTTCAATATTCCTGCAGGCAGGAGTCAGACTCACGTCGTTTACGGCCCGCCGAAGGATCAGATCCTCAAACTGGCGGAAGCGGTAGACGCTGAGCTTATTGTTATTGCCTCACATAAGCCTGGTTTTAGCACTTATCTGCTGGGTTCAACGGCGGCTGCCGTAGTACGCCATGCAAAATGTCCCGTGCTGGTTGTGCGGTGATAGGGCTAAAATGGGGGCGAATTTGCACTAACGTTTATAAGTTAAGCATTATTGAGCACATGTGATTCTTGCTCAGGGTTCCGTTCACCTCAGTGGTAAATGTAGCAATATACCGGAGGCAACAGATTCATTGCCTCCGGATGTCCCACTCTCAGTTACTCATTACGCCCATTCATTTTCATTAAAATGACAAGCATTAGAGCGAATGTATTCCCGTTTTTCTGTGGCTTAGGCCATCACTCAGTTCTGAATATCCAGCCTGACCAGTGCCAGCAACAGCTGACTCAGCGCACCGTAGAAACCAAAGTCATCATAGCGGCGGCATTTGGCGGTGAATTCCGGTAACCAGCGTAACAGCCCCGCCAGCGTTTCTCTGCGCAGCGCATCAATACGCTGGCGGCTAAACCCGGACTCTCCCAGAGAAAAATGCAGATGACTCAGCAGTTCGATAAAAATTGCCAGATGATCGGCTGACTCGCTAAACGTTTCGCTTACCTGCATGCCAGCATCGGCTAACAATCGTTTAATGACCCCGTAATTCGGCCCTCCTTCAAGATGGGCCGACGCATAGGGTAACGCCGCGTGTTTTTCCGTCATCAGAAACAGGCTACAAAAATCAGCCGCCAGTTCGAGGGTTGCGTCCTCACGCACCTGAAGCGCAGCAATTTTCTCCTCCAGCTGAAGGACTTCCGCTTCAAGCGACGGTTCACCTTTTAGCACCGCGAACCACTCAGCCATTTCGCTGGACTGCAAAAGTGCCAGGCTGTCATCGTCACGTTCCCGGGAAAACAACTGCGCCAGCCAGGCGTAAACGCAGGCCATCTGTTCTGTTGTCAGGGAAGAGTGTTTTATCATGACGATACCTTCTCCGCCGGAACGTATTCGCACTGCGCCACCATTTTTATCGGGCCGCTGAACGCCGTCACGTTATCCACCTTGCCGGTATATTTCTCAATTTCCACCAGCGTGGTATGAGCGCTGGTCGCCTGTGCCAGTTGAGACGTGCCGATATCGATTGTTAATACGTTCGGATTGCCGTATTTACACAGCGCCCCAGTTTCTCCGCCGTTATCAGGGTCGTACCAGGCACCTTCATGAATACGCGCCACGCCTGGCGAGTAGAGATCGGAGACAACCGCCCCGGCCAGTACTTGTCCACGTGCGTTAAACACACGGACAATATCACCGTTGCGAATCCCCCTGACGCTGGCATCCTGCGGGTTGATAAACACCGGCTCTTTACCACTTACCGCATAATGCTTACGCAGCGCTTCAGATTCACAAAGCTGCGAGTGCAGACGGAAATCAGGATGAACGGATTGCAGATGCAGTGGCCAACGCTGCGACCCGGGTCCACCATGTGAGCGTTCGATTTTCTCAAACCACATCGGATGCCCCTGGCAGTCGTCATACTGCATACCTGCAATGGTTTTCGAGAAAATTTCGATCAAACCGCTCGGCGTGCCCAGCGGCTCAAGATCGGGGTCTTCGCGGAATGCCTGATGACGTACAAACATCTGCGGATGTTCGAACTCAACGTACTCTTGCTGATTCCAGAAAACGTCAAAAGCGGGGAGATGAACGCCGCGCCCTTTCCCCTGCTGGCTTCCTTCCTGCCAGATCCGTTTCAGCCACCCCATCTCATCCAGCCCTTCGGTAAAGGCTTCTTCACGATTAAAGCGGCGGCAGAGATCGCGGAAAATATCGAAATCATTACGTGCTTCAAATTGCGGCTGCACCAACTGTTTCATGGCGATAATGCCGCGGTTGGAGTGGTTGCCATACTGGTCAAGATCGTTACGCTCAAACTGAGTCGTCGCGGGCAATACGATGTCAGCGAATCGACAGGTCGAGGTCCACTGATTATCGATGGCGATAACGGTTTCCAGCTTACGCCAGCCCTCAATAATACGATTGATCTGCTGGTGACGATGGAAAGGGTTGGTCCCGGCAAAAACGCACATCTTCAATGGCGGCAACTTGACGGTTTTGCCGTTCCAGTTAATTTGTTTACCCGGCTCAAGAATCGCATCGATAAAACGCGCGATCGGGATGGTGCTGCTGTACCCCTTATAATCAGTGCTGTCATGCACAGGAGGTACGGTGGTGGAGCCAGAAAAACCGCTCAGGATAATCCCTTTTCGGCTTGGCGTGCCCGCGCCGTTGTAGTGCCAGCCAAAGCCGAAGCCACCGCCGGGTAAGCCGATTTGTCCAAGCATTGAGGCCAGCACCACGATCATCCACGCCCACTGTTCCCCGTGCTGCATACGCTGGACGCACCAGCCGGCAATAATCTGCGTTCTTCCGCCCGCCATTTGCCGCGCCAGTTCACGAATCGTATCGGCATCAATCCCGCATATTTTTTCCGCCCACTGGGCATCTTTAGGCTGTCCGTCACTTTCCCCCAGCAGATAAGGCAGAAACTGCTCAAACCCTACGCAGTAGTTATCGAGAAAATGCTTATCGTAGAGCTTCTCGGTATAAAGCGTGTGCGCCAGCGCCAGCTGTAGCGGCACATCGGCCTGCGGATTAACAGCGACGTGTTTAACCTTGTCGCGGCCCAGGTAGTCGTGCGTCGAGGTGATGACCGGATCAACACTGATAACCGAGATCTCGCCGCGCGCCACTTTTTCTTTCAGTTGTTCGTAGTATTCATAAACATCATGATCCGGGCACCACCAGTTCGCCTGCTGGTTTTTAATCAGGTCGGAACCCCACAGCACAATCGTTTTGCTGTTTTTCAGCACCAGCGGCCAGGAGGTCTGCTGTTCATATACCTCCATTGACCCGACCACGCGCGGCAGAATCACCTGGGCTGCACCAGTGGAATAGTCGCCCCCGGTACTTACGCTGTTGCCGTGCAGCGCAATGGCGCGCGCCAGCATCCCCGAGGCGTTATGGAAC
>NZ_JAHLRC010000124.1:0-9994 GCF_018919545.1 Citrobacter sp. S46_ASV_140 | reverse complement strand
AGCCGCAACGATCTGCTGAAAGAGTCACTTTCTTATCTGGCGAATATTTCCGGTAATCTGAGCATCACCCCTGAATCGGTCAATCATGCGCTGAGTAGCGAAGATATGGTTGCAACCTGGCCGTCAGATACCAAAGAGGGATGGTGGCGCTATCGTCTGAAGGGATCGACGCTGCTGGGTCACGATCCTGCCGATCCGCTGAAAACGCCTGTTGATGCGACGAAAATCCAGTCCTTCTACCAGAAATGGTATACCCCGGATGCGATGACGCTGATTATCGTCGGTAACGTAGATGCGCGCAGCGTGGCTGATCAAATCAATAAAACCTTTGGCGAATTAAAAGGTAAACGCGAAACGCCTGCGCCGGTACCCACGCTCTCTCCGCTGCGTGCAGAGGCCGTAAGCATAATGACCGATGCGGTACGTCAGGATCGCCTGTCTATTATGTGGGATACGCCGTGGCAGCCGATCCGTGAATCTGCCGCGCTGTTACGTTACTGGCGCGCTGATTTAGCCCGTGAAGCGTTGTTCTGGCACATTCAGCAGGAGCTCACCAAAAACAATGCCAAAGACATTGGCCTTGGCTTTGACTGTCGGGTGCTGTTCCTGCGCGCGCAATGTGCCATTAACGTTGAATCACCGAACGGTAAGCTGAACGCGAACCTCAGCACGGTTGCGCGTGAGCTGGCCAAAGTGCGCGATAAGGGGCTGCCGGAAGAAGAGTTTAATGCGCTGGTGGCGCAAAAGAATCTGGAACTGCAGAAGCTGTTTGCCACCTATGGTCGCACCGATACCGATATTTTGATCAGCCAGCGTTTGCGCTCGCTGCAAAACCAGGTCGTGGATATTGCGCCTGAACAGTATCAGCGTTTACGTCAGAGCTTCCTGAACAACCTGAGTGTTGAGATGCTGAATCAGGACCTGCGTCAGCAACTGTCGCAAGATATGGCGTTAATTCTGTTGCAGCCGAAGGGTGAGCCTGAATTCAATATGAAGGATCTGCAGGCGACGTGGGATAGCATTATGGCGCCGGTTACCGCCGCGGCAACGTCGGTAGAAACGGATGAATCACATTCTGAAGTGACGGACATCCCGCCGGTGCAATAAGGGAATCGTGACCTGCAGGCCGGACGCGACGTTAACGTCTAATCCGGCCTGCCAGAACGCCAGATTACTGCGGCATGGCGTCGCGAGGAATAATCGCCCCGCGATGCTGAATAACGGTGCTTGCCGTCAGGTGGCCGCGTTTTGCGGCATCAGCGGCATCGCCACCGGTCAGACGTACCGCCAGATACCCGGCGCTGAAGGAGTCTCCCGCAGCGGTTGTATCGATAACCTTCTCTTTCGATAGTTTTACGGCCGGGACGTCGATGAGTTCTTCGCCTGCGATGGAAACCAGGCAAGAGTCTGCACCGCGTTTCACAACCACTTCCTGTACGCCAGCCGCGTGAGTACGGGCAATCACCTCGGCAACCGGTTTTTCACCCCACAGCGCGTCTTCATCATCCAGCGTCAGAAACGCGATATCGGTGCATTCCAGCATTTGCTGATACACCTGCTGGGTCTCTTCTTTACTGCTCCACAGACGTGGGCGGTAGTTATTGTCAAAAATGACCTTTCCACCGTTGGCGCGGCATTCTTGCAGCAGCGACAGTAGCTTGTCACGACTTGCCGGGCTTAAAATAGCCAGGCTGATTCCGCTCAGATACAGATAGTCAAATGTCGCCAGTTCTTCGCAAATAGCGGCGGACTGTTCGCTCTCAAGCCAGAATTTTGCGGCGGCTTCATTACGCCAGTAATAGAAGGTGCGCTCGCCGGTGCTATCGGTTTCAATGTAATAGAGGCCCGGCAGACGGTTTTCCATGCGTTGGGTTAATGAGGTATCCACATTTTCGCTCTGCCAGGATTCCAGCATTTGTTGGCTAAAACTGTCGGTACCCAGCGCAGTCACATAGTGTACGGAAAGTGCCGCAGCATCGACCTGACGGGCGATATAAACGGATGTATTCAACGTGTCGCCACCGAATCCGCGCTGAACGTCAGCGCCTTTCTGTGACAGCTCAATCATGCATTCGCCAATCACGGCAATCTTTCTGGACATAGTCGTAACCTGCTCTGAAAAAAATTAGCGTTAGTGTGCGCTGTGGGTGTTAAGTGGTCAACTATATTAAAACATCGTTCCATTATTTTTTTGAGCCAGCACGTATTCTGCGTCGTTTTTTGCCGCTTAGTTTCTATTTTGCGTAGGGCTGAACGTAAAGTTCTTCGCCTGAGCGCCGATAACCTTTGACGAGTCCGGTCAGTCACACTCTTATTTACAGGACATCTCAGATGATAAAGCAGGTTACCCAGCAGCTAATTACGCTCGATGCGAGTATTGAAAACTTGCAGGAGAGACGCTATTGGCTGCAGTGCGAGCGTGCTTACACCTACCAGCCGATTTATCAGACCAACGGGCGGCTGATGGCCGTTGAGCTGCTGACCGTCGTGAGCCATCCTGAAAACCCCTCCCAACGTATCGCGCCAGACCGCTATTTCGCCGAAGTGGCCGTACGACATCGTGTAGATGTGGTGAAAGAGCAGCTTGTACAGCTTGAACAAAAAGGGGCGTTTTTCAAAGCCAACGATCTGCTGGCATCCGTGAATGTCGACGGGCCAACGCTGATTGCAATGCGCCAGGATCCCGAAATCCTGAAAATCATCGAATGTTTGCCGTGGCTGCGCTTTGAACTGGTGGAACATATCCGCTTGCCGAAGGGGTCGTCGTTCGCCTCAATGTGCGAGTTTGGCCCGCTCTGGCTGGATGATTTTGGTACCGGAATGGCAAACTTCTCGGCTCTGAGCGAAGTGAGTTACGACTATATCAAAGTGGCGCGGGATCTGTTTGTCATGCTGCGCCAGACGCCGGAGGGCCGCAATCTCTTTACGCTGCTGTTACAGCTGATGAACCGCTATTGCCGCGGTGTGATTGTCGAAGGCGTTGAAACGCTGGAAGAGTGGCGTGATGTACAAAACTCACCGGCTTTCGCTGCGCAAGGCTATTTTCTCTCTCGTCCAGTGCCTCTGGATACCCTTGAAGACGTAATTCTGTCGCTTTGATAAGGATGTAGAGCGCCTCCTTTTCCTCTGCTGGACTATCTTTAGGACAGGCAAGGAAGAAAGTAAGGAGGTTAAACATGACGAGAACAGGCAAAATAACCACTTCAGTAATAGGGGTTTTCTTGTTGTTGATCGTCGTACTCATCATCGTGATTGCGACATTTGACTGGAACCGGCTCAAACCGACCATCAACCAGAAAGTCTCTACAGAACTCAACCGTCCCTTCGCCATACGGGGTGACCTGGGCGTGGTTTGGGAACGCCAAAAACAGGAAACCGGCTGGCGTAGCTGGGTTCCGTGGCCGCATGTTCATGCTCAGGATATCATCCTCGGCAACCCGCCGGACATTCCTGACGTCACCATGGTGCATCTCCCGCGCGTTGAAGCCACGCTCGCCCCACTGGCATTGCTGACAAAAACCGTCTGGCTCCCGTGGATCAAGCTGGTAAAACCCGATGCGCGGCTTATCCGCCTGTCGGAGAAAAACAATAACTGGACCTTTAACTTGGCAGGGGATGAAAACCGCGATCCCAATGCGCCGCCATCAGCCTGGTCCTTCCGGCTGGATAACATTCTGTTCGACCAAGGGCGCATCGCCATTAACGATAAGGTGACGAAGTCAGAGATTGAGATCCTGGTCGATCCGCTGGGTAAGCCGTTGCCCTTTAGCGAAGTGACTGGCGCAAAAAGTAAAGAGAGCAACGCCCACATTGAGGACTACGTGTTTGGTCTGAAAGCGCAAGGCCGATATAACGGCGAACCGCTAAGCGGTAGCGGGAAAATAGGCGGAATGCTGGCGCTGCGCGGTGAAGGAACTCCTTTCCCGATTCAGGCTGATTTCCGTTCGGGTAATACGCGTGTGGCGTTTATGGGTACGATAAACGATCCGATGAATATGGGCGGGGCGGATCTGCGGCTTAAATTCTCGGGAGATTCGCTAGGGGATTTGTACGATTTGACCGGCGTGCTGCTCCCGGATACGCCGCCGTTTGAAACCGACGGACATCTGGTCGCGAAAATTGACCCGGAAAAATCCTCTGTTTTTGATTACCGCGATTTTAATGGCCGAATTGGCGACAGTGATATTCACGGAACGCTGGCCTATACCACCGGCAAGCCGCGCCCAATGCTGAAAGGGGATGTTGAGTCACGCCAACTGAGGTTGGCTGATTTGGGGCCGCTGATCGGTGTGGATTCAGGCAAAGGGGCGGAGCGGGCCAAACAATCTGAACAGCGCAAAGGTGAGAAGAGCGTCCAGCCCGCGGACAAGGTCTTGCCGTATGACCGTTTTGAAACCGACAAATGGAACGTGATGGACGCTGACGTACGTTTCAAAGGACGGCGTATTGAGCACGGCAGCAGTCTGCCGATCAGCGATCTCTCCACCCATATCATCCTGAAAAATGCCGACCTGCGCCTGCAGCCGCTGAAATTTGGCCTCGCGGGAGGCAGCATTGTCTCCAGCATCCATCTGGAAGGAGATAAAAAGCCGATGCGGGGGCAGGCGGACATCCAGGCTCGCCGCCTGAAGCTAAAAGCGCTGATGCCGGATGTGGAGCTGATGCAGAAAACGCTCGGTGAAATGAACGGTGACGCCAGGTTTAGCGGGAGCGGAAACTCGGTAGCGGCGCTGCTTGGTAACAGCAATGGCAACCTGAAGCTGCTGATGAACGACGGTTTGATCAGCCGGAATCTGATGGAAATTGTTGGCTTGAATCTGGGCAACTATCTTGTTGGACAGATATTTGGTGATGACGAGGTACGGGTAAACTGCGCGGCGGCGAATCTGGATATTGTTAACGGCGTAGCCCGCCCGCAGATTTTTGCCTTCGACACGGAAAACGCGGTCATTAATGTCACTGGTACGGCGAGTTTTGCGTCGGAGCAACTGGATTTAACCATCGATCCGGAGAGCAAAGGCATTCGTATTATTACCCTGCGTTCGCCGCTGTATGTTCGCGGCACCTTTAAGAATCCGCAGGCCGGCGTGAAGGCCGGGCCGCTGATTGCGCGCGGTGCGGTTGCTGCCGCGCTGGCAACGTTGGTGACGCCCGCGGCGGCCTTGCTGGCGCTGATTTCACCTTCTGAAGGGGACGCTAATCAATGCCGGACCATTTTGTCGCAAATGAAGAAGTGATTTTTGCCGTTGTCGGATGGCGCTAACGCTTCACTTCTGCGGCCTACATTTCATGCTCAACGTAGGCCGCAGACGGTGGTTACAGCCAAAAAATCACAATGACTGATGGCGGGTTTCGTGGGTTAACAGCAGCGCAATCAGCGTTAACGCCGCCATTGATGCCAGATACGTACCGACCGCCGCCAGGCCGTAATTCGCCTGCAGCCATGCGGCAATGTAAGGGGCAACGGAAGCACCAAGAATCGACGAAACGTTGTACGAGAACGACGCCCCCGTGTAGCGCACTTCGGTCGGGAACAGCTCCGGCAGTAGCGCGCCCATCGGACCAAATGTCAAACCCATCAGGCTCAAACCAAGCAACAGGAAGGCGAACACCAGCACCGGATTGCCAGAGCCGAGCAGCGGTTTAAAGGCAAACAGCGCAAACAGAATAATAAGCGTGGTGATGATGAGCATGCTCTTGCGACGACCAAACGCATCGGCCAGCAGGCCCGCCACCGGCACCATGACGCCAAAGCCAATAACCGCCATCATCAGCATCCACAACACTTCATTACGCGGCAGGCCAAGCCCTACAGGCGCCGCGGCGGTGCTGAACGTCATGGAATAGACGGTCATGATATAGAACAGCGTATAGGTCGCCAGCATGATGAACGTGCCGAGGATCGTCACGCGGACATGTTTTGTCAGCAGGGTACCCAGCGGGATTTTCACCTGTTTTTTCGCCGCAGCCACTTTGGCAAAGACCGGGGATTCATGCAGCGAAACGCGAACGTACAGACCGATAATCACCAGCACCGCAGAGAAGATGAACGGTACGCGCCAGCCCCAGCTCATAAACTGCTCGTCGGTCAGCAGCCAGGAGAGCAGCAGGAAAGTGCCGTTGGCGAAGAAGAAGCCGATAGGTGCGCCCAACTGCGGGAATGATCCGTACAGCGCGCGTTTACGCGGCGGTGCGTTTTCCGTCGCCAGTAACGCCGCGCCGCCCCATTCACCGCCCAGTCCTAAACCCTGACCAAAACGCGCCAGCGCCAGCAGCAGCGGGGCGAAAATACCTATAGTTTCATAGCCCGGCAGCAGGCCAATGACAACCGTCGAGATCCCCATAGTGAGCAGTGAGGCAACCAGCGTGACTTTACGCCCTACGCGATCGCCAAAATGCCCGAACACAGCAGAACCGATAGGCCGTGCCACAAAGGCGATAGCAAAGGTGGCAAGGGACTGCAGCGTTGCCGCGGTCGGATCCCCCTGCGGGAAGAAGATATGGGGGAACACGATCACCGCGGCGGTGGCGTAGATATAGAAGTCGAAGAACTCAATGGCAGTGCCAATGAGTGAGGCGACGACGACTTTATTGCGCGAGTTGACCGGGGTGTGTTCCTGTTCGTTGTCGAGCGTTGTGGCTGTTGCTTGCATAATATTTTCTTATTTTTGGTCGAACGAAAGGTCATATTACGCACAGCAAAAGAGACATTTCAATCTGTAACAAACCTTGCGATCGGTCAAAAATAGAGCAAAAAGGGGATAATTTTTAGGCTGGAGATTTCACTTCCATGAAATGCTTCACATAATTTAAAACTTGGATGATAAAACTGGTTTTTGGTTAAACAAAAGTTACGGGCTGGATTTTAATTCTGATAATGCGCAGAATTTCGACGTAAGCATTGGGTTGGCCGGATAAGCGTAGCGTTATCCGGCAGTTAACAAAGATTAGCGGTGGGTTTTCCCCGGCATACGCGGGTCGTCTTTGTACTCCGCTGTGGCAATCCAGGCAGCGCAAAACAGAGTCAGACGGGCGAAGAAGTAGAAGAACGCCATCAGTCCAAGTACGGAACCAAACGCCGCGCCTGACGGCGATTGCACCAGTGATGGCAGCGTGTACGTCATGATCATTTTGATGACTTCAAACCCCAGTGCCGCGATAAACGTGCCGCGAATGAGCGCTTTTTTGCGCGGTCGGTGACGCGGTAGCCGCCAGAAAATCCAGAAGAACAGCAAGTAGTTGGCGAAAATAGAGATGGTCAGGCCGATCAGCCGCCAGGCGGGCTTCAGCCATTCGATGCCGTCGAGATACAGCGCAGAGATAATCATCTGCTGGGCGGAACCGGCGATGGAGGTAATGGACAGCGTAACAATCAGCGCAATCAGTAAGCCAATCAATGAGACAAAATCACGCAGATATTTGACCCAAATTTTTTCCTGATCCTGTGGGGTCCGCTCCCAGACATCCCGCGACTGGGCACGAATAGCTTCGCGCAGGTTTCCCATCCAGTTAATTCCGGAATAGAGCGCGATGGCAAGACCCACCAGACCGACGGTGGTGCGTTGCTGAACGGCGGTATTGATGGTGTTTTTCAGCGTGGAGGCGAGCGTCGGATCGCTGACGTTGAGCAGGATTTTGCTGAAGATATCCTGCAACAGCGTAGGGTGCGAAGCGAGAATAAAACCCGCGGCGGCAAACGACACCATCAGGATAGGGATCATCGACAGAAACGAGAAGTAGGTAATGGCGGCGCCAAACTGATTTCCCATACGATCGTTAAATCTCTCCGCGGCGCGAATCAGATGGGCAATCATGGGCTGGCGTTGAATTTTATCGGCGAAGGTCAGGGCGGTTTTCAGCGCCTGGTTGGTCTTACCGTTGGTTTCTGTATTTTTACGCTCCAGGGTCTCAATTTTTGGGATTGGTGCGTGCTCAAGTTCCTGAATGGGGCGTTTAATCTCTTTTTCCTGCGTCATCAGGGCAGTAATCCTTGTTCTGTTCATTCTCAGGACAGTATAGCTTGTCAGTCCACATAGTCTTTCATCACGCCGGTCAGCCATTCTATAAACAGATGTACGCGGCGGGAGAGGTTACGGCGATGCGGATAGAGCAATGAAACCGGTAATGGTTCGGCGCGATATTGCGGCAATACTTCAATCAGCGTACCGGCGCGCAGGGCATCACGCACGCCCACGCGCGGTACCTGAATAATGCCCAGACCGGCAAGACATGCCGCATGATACGTTTCGGTACTGTTCACCGTCAGCATGCCGCCGGTTTTAACCCATTTAGCACCGTTGTCTGTCGCCACTTCAAAGCCTTGCGCACGCGTTCCCAAATTGACTGAGTAGTGCACCACCGCATGCGAGGCTAAATCCTCCAGGCTTTCCGGATAACCAAAGCGGGCGAGGTATTGCGGGCTGGCGCAGTTAATCTGCGTGAGTTTCCCCAGCGGGCGCGCAATCAGCCCTGAATCTTTCAGCGTTCCCACGCGTACCACACAGTCGAAGCCTTCGCGGATCAAGTCCACCAGGCGGTCGCTGCTGCTAAGTTCGAGCTCAAGCCCCGGATACTGATGCAAGAAGGCCGGTAAACGGGGCATCACCAGATTTCTCGCCACACCAACCGGCATATCGACGCGCAGCTTGCCGCTGATGCTGGTCGGGTCGTGATGGAATAGCCCATCCAGTTCATCGAGATTGCTCAACAAATCTTTCGCTCGTTCGTAATAGATCATGCCGTCTTGCGTGAGCTGAACGCGGCGGGTTGTGCGGTGCAACAACTGTGTGCCCAGGTGATTTTCCAGGGCCTGAATTTGACGCGATACGCTACCTTTAGGAAGTCCGAGGGTGTCTGCCGCGCGCGAAAAGCTCTCCAGTTCTGCGACGCGGATGAACAACTGCATTGCGTGAATTTTATCCATTCTCATGCCCTATTGTTGTTCTAAATGAAACAGTAATGCGCAGTAAGCGGTATTTATTGTTTTTCTACCACCTAATAAGCTTTGTCTCAATCTTCACAACACCTGAAATGAGGTTTCTTATGACGCAACGTATCGCATTGGTGACCGGCGGCGGTCGTGGACTCGGTAAAAACGCGGCGCTAAAGCTGGCGAGTAAAGGCATTGGTGTCATCCTGACGTGGAACAGCAATGAAAAAGAAGCGCAGCAGGTTGTGGATGAAATTCGCCAATCTGGCGGTAAAGCTGCAGCATTACCGTTGAACGTCGGAAATATTTCCACTTTCCCTCAGTTTGTCAAACAGGTGCAGGAAACCCTACAAACGCACTGGCAAAGCGACACCTTTGATTATTTATTGAACAATGCCGGGGTTGGCATTAACGCGCCTTATCCGGCGTTCACTGAAGCGCAATTTGACCAGCTTTTGGACATCCATTTTAAAGGACCTTTTTTCCTGACACAGAACCTGCTGGCGCTGATCAACAACGGCGGACGCATTCTTAATGTCTCGACCGGATTGTCGCGCTTTGCGCTACCGGGTTACAGCGCTTACGCTGCTATGAAAGGGGCGATGGAGGTGTTAACCCGTTACCAGGCGAAGGAGCTGGGAGAACGCGGCATTACGGCGAATATTATTGCGCCTGGGGCAATCGAGACGGATTTTAGCGGCGGAAACGTGCGGGATAATGCGCAATTGAATGCCTACATTGCATCGCAGACGGCGCTGGGGCGTGTTGGGTTACCGGACGATATTGGCGACGCCATTGCTGCGTTGCTCAGCGATGAGCTGGCCTGGATGACGGCACAGCGTATCGAAGTCTCTGGCGGGATGTTCCTGTAATCGACAGCCTCTTACTTAACTTTTTGAGCAATAGAAAACTGGCGCGCCATCAGAAGTCAAAATATAGCTGTTGGCGTTAGCCGGTATTATTTGGAATCTGATACCGCGATCGCGGTGCTGAAAGAGAGCGGGGATAAACGTTCTGAAGAGTTCATTCTTCTTCGGGAGTGGATTTGTTGCATCAGAAACCATG
>NZ_JAHLRC010000123.1:0-10537 GCF_018919545.1 Citrobacter sp. S46_ASV_140 | reverse complement strand
TCTTAATTACCGTGACGTTGAGTGCAAATGACTAAAATTTCATCTGTGCCGAGCTGATTACTGCATTGTATAAAGACAGTTACAGTATAGGTTCGATATCTAACCATGACATATCGGATCAGAATTAATGCTTACTATTGATTGAGTTTGAAGCACCCCTGACCTACTGGTATGTATTTCTGCAATGCAACGATAAATTTCCGGTTTTTTGATTTCAATTCGCTACTACGCCAGGTTTCACCCGGCAACACATAACGCATGGTGGCTTCATCATCGGTTGAGTTGCACCCCAGGTGTACGATGATTTTAAAAAAAGTATTCCCGGTGTTTTTCAGTGTTCCGTTTGCCTCATCAATGGTGTAGGCCAGATTCATTTTTCTCGGGCGAACAACCAATATGGTGTCCATAGCGATCACCGGGAGAGCCTGCCCTCCTTTCCCTTGATTACGCTCGGTAAACAGCGTTATCGGCATTTCACGAAACAGAATTCGGTAATAGCGTTCTTTATCATCCTGCGGTCCACGGTAGAAAATCTTAAAAAACTCACTCGCCTGCGGAGCCAGTGAAAAATTCAGCGGCGTAAACAGAAGTTCGCCTTCAGCAATGGCACTTCTGTTTTCACCTCCCGGTCCGGGCTTATCAATTTTTACTGCGCCAATACTGTACAAATTCTGTTTCTGGCTATCGTTATAGATCCGTTTGCTGATAAATAATTTATCCGATGGCATCTCATAAATGGTCGACTCCAGGTAGACAGCCTGTGCGGAGAATATAGTCAACCCGGAAAGTAAGATAAATACCCATCTAAACACCAAACGGCAGCGGTTCATGGCGTCACTCCCACCCAATTCGCCGTGACTTTTATCTCTCCACTGGCACTGACAACACCTTCCCAATCTGTTCCGGAAACAGTTAACATCGACCGTGAATCATTCATTGGGAAAAGCAGTTTCAAATCAGTAGCATAATAGCTTCCATCATCATTGTTATTTGCGTCCCAGGGCGTCTGTTGCCACTGCGCATCGCTCATATTGATTGCTGCTTCACTACAGCTATTTCGTTTCTTCACCACGCCCCCCGACTGACTGTTGTACTGCAGAAAAGCGGGGATTGGGACTGACAGCCCGCCTTGAGGGGAGGTAAACAGACAGTAAGGCACACTGTTTATCGTCGTACTTTCTCCGATAACTTGCGCGGTAATGCTATCAGCCTGACGAGGACCGGAGACTGTCACGGTGTAATCTATTTCTATAGGAGCGGCGTCGCCAATCGTGCCACTGCCGCTCGCAGAAGCGGTGTTGTCTGAAGAGACGATACTGATCCCATACTCCTTCGGCACAATATTGATCTGTAGCGAAGGCGTAAACTGGTAGTGCCCTGACTCAGGTGTTAAGCCATTATAAAAACCGAAGGTAAACGGTTGAGTGTTAGTAATGCTGATTCCTGAATCGACGAGTTTTTTCAGGAATACCTTTGACAGAAAAATATATATGTACTCTCCAGAGGTCGTGAAAACGTTGTAATAAGCAGTTGAAGTACCATAGTTATACCAGTTTGAACCATTCCCGGAGTATTTCACGGTGGCCGGTCCAGGCGTAAAACCAAGCATCGCCGTGTCGACATAAGCGCGAAACGTCAGAGAGGCGGTCAGATTGGCGGTTTGTTGCAGGTTATAATTTACCATTTTGCAAATCACGCCGTCTTCTCTGCCTACCACGCCAAGCTCGCAATAACCAGAGTCTTTGGTGATGCTCGGCGTACCGTCGCTGGCAACCCAAAGTTCCTGAAATGCATTAGTCGATACCAGTGACAGATGACCACGTTTGGTTAACGTATAATTGACGTAATTCCATAATCCTTTCGATTGATCTTTGCAACGTTGCCCGGAAGAATAATCATAATCCACGGAAGTATAACAACGGTTGAACACATAGGTTTCGCTGCTACCGGTAGGCACATTGCGAAAGTACTCATAGGCAGTATCCGTCAGGGAAGCGAATCCGTAGGCGCCACCAATAACGCCTGCGACAGATCCTACCTGCGCATGATAAAAGCCGTTTTTATCAGTGCCTTGCCCGGCAATAAATCCAGTTGATGGACACTGGCTGCCGCTATAACAACGGATCCCCCGAAAAGGCCCGTTAATCGGGGAATTATCAATCCACATGTCCTGATAATAATTTCCTGGCGCAGTCCAGATGACAAAACCTAAATACCCGAGACTCACCTGAGAGGTACCGTATTTTATCCATGTGTTTGAACCGCTGAAACGCGGATCGAGTGCGGAGGGGGTGATAAAGTATTCACTATCAATGGCATTTTCAATAAACAAATAGTTATTACTGACTGAGCCGGAAGATACTGCATTTAAAGCCAAAGCAGGCGCAGGCGTGAAACTCCCCACGGCACAGATTACAGTAGCTACTTTAATTAATACTTTCATTTTATTACCTCTGCGCCATCGTGGTTTGCGTGGCACATTTCACATCACCAACCCACGCTGCGCCGCGTGCTTTTTCCAAATCGAGATCGGCTTCGCATAGGCTGCCATTGGCTGAAATTAACGTGATGACTGGATACTTCTTATCGATATCGATAGCAAACTCCCCTTTTTCATCCGTACGCGTTTTACCGATGTGATTATGAATATCGGTGTTTGCAGCTAACTGCCCATCGGGATAACGAATACGCCCGAATACGGTGACCATACTTTTCACTTCAGGGTTGATAACACCCACGTTACCCGGATATAGCGTCAGTTCCTGTTTGCGCCCTGAAACAATATCAAAGCTGTCTTCAGAGTTTTTATCATTGAGGATCTCCAGCTTGTACTGAGCATAAGGCGGCAGTGCAATGAAATTTGATTTACCGCTGAGAAGATAATTTCGGTTATTAATCTTCGCAGCCAGTTTCCCTTCGCCGGTCAAATCGGTTTTCACAATAATGCCTGACCTTTGCCTCTCTTTACTCAGACCGAAATCTTTTCCTGCCCACGCCAGGGAACCTTGAGAAGAGAAGTTCATATTGGTGGAGTTGTCCGCAGAACGCGTTACCGATACGGTGCCGGCGTTATATTTCGTGTCATAACTCAGATTGCCGTTTACCGAGTAATTATTGTCGTAATACTGCTCGCCACTCAGGCGTGTCGAAGCCGACAATCCGACCGATTTAATGGGGCCTTCAGCATACTGCTTGCGCGCGCTGAGATTACCCTGAGTGCTGCCATAGCGATCCCGGGAGACGCCCATGCTCATCCAGGACGCCAACGGCAACGATAAATCCAGGCTGACATAACGTTCCTGTCGCCCATCGTCATTCCGGTTGTTGTAGTAATAACGCTGAATACCTGCGCGCAACCCAACCGTGGCATACTTGCCTGAATAAAGGTTCGTGCTGTAGTCCAGGTTACGGTATTTATTTCCCGAGTAGCGATTCTCCGTCTGGCTCACGGTAAGCGAGCCGCCGTGAGGAATAAACTTCCCGAGGTTAAGAGTGCCACCAATGGAATAATTGTCACGCTCCTGCATGGACAGACGGTCGCCAATTTTACTGTCTTCACGAGATGCCCAAAGGGAACCATATCCCTCGGGGATATTGAGATTGATATTACTGATGTTTCGCCATGACGAATCGTTCGCTACCAGCATCTGATTGCCAATGCTTACGTATTCATTCACATTGAGCGTAACATCCGTTTCATTAACCGTATTGTTTCCAAAACCGTAGAGCGTAGATTTCAGGCCCAGCCCCGACAATATCGCCAGCGTCACCGATGCGGCACCGCCGGCAATCCAGGTCTGCTCATTGCCTAAATCCTGATAGTGGTTTCGCTTATAACTCACACGGTCATAATCCAGTGAGCCACCAAACAGTTGCCATGAGAGCTGATCAATTCCGGCAGCCTGCTGGCGGGCAAAGATTTTATTAACCCGACTGATACGACTATTAATTGTCCGGCCATTGACCACGATATCTACCGTGACATCATAAACACCATACGGGAAACGACTGGTATCAATTTCATAACTGCCCATATTAAAGTTCTGTACGCTGAGCAAACGCCCGTCACGAAATACATGAACCTCGCCAGCGGCTGGCAAAAATACGGTAATTGGCGTGAGCGAAAGCGAGGTATTCTCAACAACCGTACTTCCTTTGTTTCCGTAGCTTACGCCGTAAATTTTCCCACCATTCAGCGCATTCAGGCTGGCAATAGACTGGACATTCCAGGTGTCGAGCATCCCGAGCGCCAGTCGATATCCGTCATAATCACGCTCATACATCGCGCGATAGAGTTTACTGGTGCTGTTGCTGTCGCCTATGCCGTAAAACGAACCGTTAATGTTGACATGGTGTTCACGCAGCGATGTTGTATTGTCCATCGTCAGATAGCTGCGGGTACTGCTGCCGTTATGATAATCGTTGTAGTAGGTGCCAAAGTTATAGTTCAGGACGTTAGAGAGAGTCTCCACGCTGGAAGGTCCAAGCAGGCTGCTACGTGCGACAATCGCTTCAGTTAACGCATCTTTGCTGACAATCATCTCCAGGTGAAATGAGGAGACGTTGAGTTGCAGACGTGCATCATTCGATAGCTCGATATTGGTGTTATCGTGAAACTTCACATCACGAATTTTTTCCACCAACGCGCGGGTTTTTCCAGATAACACGGCATTATTGGGCAATTCAGCAAGAGTCAGGGCTTTAACCGTAATATTGCCATCAACAAGGGAAATCACCGCATCGGCAACTTTTTGCTGACTTTTCTCGTCAGTCTCGTGGTAACGAATATATACCGGCACCGTCATTCCCTGCTCCAGTGAACGGGCGAAAGCGCTGGGGATAACGTAATTACCCACTTTTACTGGGGCTGCATGTGAAAATTCTGGTGTCAGCGCAAGAAAAAGACAAATGCTACCGCCGACAATATTTGTTGTTGTCATCTGCATCCTTACATTCCGGTAATTTTATTTATCCCTGCTATTGACCATCACTTCACTGTAATAAACTGCTTACCGTGCCAGATACCGATGCGTGAACGGCTATTACTAATGTCGGTAAACTGTAATTTTATTTTTGTACCCGGCATAATGTAATAACGTTCGCGACAGCCTCGTCCCCGATCGCGAGCCTTATCTTTACAAGCCCCATAGGCGATCACACGAAACGAAACATTGCCGGTATTGGTAATAACATCGCCATTTCGGCTATATTCAAAACGCTCCTTGCGCGGCGCGACTACCAGGATAGTGCCAATTTCAGCCGACGCTGTTGCAACAGCCATTTTATTCGCCCGGGTTTCCGCGCTCTCGGTGACCGGCTCATCTATCCATTGCAGACGATAATAACGCTCGACATCATCTGCAGGTCCTTTATAAAAGAAACGAAAAACATCCTTCGCCTGACCTGGAAGAATAAGATTGGCAGGTGTAGAGAGTAGTTCTCCGGAATTAACGGGCTTTATTTCGATTCCCCCCGCCAAAGGTGATGACAATTGTTTTACCGAAACACTGACATAACGCGCCGCATCTGTCGTATTGATAATTTCTTTCGATAATGAACTCTCAGCAGAAGTCATGATCGATGTGATTTCACCAACATTAATTGCCCATCCGGGAAAAGATGCTACTAACCCTACCAACATCGCTGCCGGTAAATATTTTTTCATGACACCATTCCTGATAAATTCGGGAGAACAAATTCTCCCGAATTTTTTATTACTTAGGCAGACGGAGTCGTCCAGGTTGCATTGAACTGTACTTTTACATCGCCAGTCCAATAGCCGTCTGGCAGTGCAGAGTAATCTGCTACTGTCTGACTACCATCAGAAGTCGCTGACGCGATGGTGAATTTGAAGTTGGATTGATCGCTGACACGATCGGCACCGTTATAAGCGCCATCAGCCATCAAGCTTTCAAGACCAGAAGTGGAGCTGGAGTTAACAAGGACAGTATCTGATGAATTAGTCAGCGCAGTGCCATTCCATGCCACCCCTACGTTCAGGGTAGAAGCATCACCACTGGCGTTGATCAGAGTGTTACTAATAATCTGAGCAGTCAGTTCAAAATCAGTTGCCGTCTCCTGACCCTGAATCGTCACATCAAAAGCACCGTCCTGAGAGTTGAAGGCATTCAGCCCTTCAGCATACTGGAAAGTTAAAGAGTTCAGCGGGGTGACAACCAACATGCTGGTGGTATCTTTCGTTGCCGTCGCGTCCCACGAGGCTGTTGCAGAAGCAGTAACATCTGCCATTGCATTTGCTGCAACAAATACAGAAGCCAGAGATGTTACTAATAATATTTTTTTCATTTTATCTTCTCCTAAGAACAAACTCACCACCGAGTCTTATTATTAAGTCACTCCAGCGGTTCCATTAATTGCGAGCCAGAATTGCCGCGCCAGAAAATTATCATTTGGATTAAGTAACATCTCAACAAACCCTAAAACGTAAAAATTACAAAAAACTAAGAATTTTCCTATAAAAAACATTATCTAAGAAGTTTCCTAAGATATAATTACTTAAAATATGTACATTTTTAGAATTATTATCCACACAAACAATAAAAACCAAACAATTCATCTTTTTTAAGTTTTTGATAAATATCAAAAAGATCATACAAATAGCCCAAGAGTAAAACCCTTAAAAAACATAAAGATAATTAACATCCACATACTCTCTCTATAATGTTTATTATTTGTTGCAATCATGCTAATTTTTTAACTTCACAAGAAAATTCTCATGAAATATTTATTTAAGGGGGAATATTCTTATAAAAATAGCGCTGACCTGTAGGATTATCATTCGAATTGATAATTATTCCACATAAATAAAACCAGGAATTTTCCATATAAAATGAATATTCCTGGAATATCAAGAGATAAATAACGCACGGCAAAGATAGCGTTAGCTGAAACCTTTTAACCCCAAATAACTATTAATTGTTACCGTACGGACCCGATGTAAGCTAATCAACTTTTGATGTTCGAGGGATTTTAATGAGCGGCTAACGGTTTCAATTTTAAGATCGAGATAACTGGCAATTTCCTCCCGCGAGAATGGCAAGCGAAGCGTCGTTTCTGGCCTGCCAATACGTAAATGCATTTCGTAAAACTCCACGAGGAAAGCGGCGATTCTGGCCTCAGCATGTTTATTGGCATAACGCCGTAGTTTTTCAACAATGAATCCATTGTCCCTGCAGAGAAACTTGATGACTGCCGCTGCAACCGACGGCTCCTTTTCTGCTGCCTTGAACAACCGCGCAATATCGATATGACATACCTCCGCAGCCGTTGCAGCCTTGATCGTTGTCAGATACTTCCCCCCCTCAACAGCATCCAGCGCCATGATGTCTCCCGGAACATAAAAGCGACTGATAAAATCGTTATCACCACATTCCACGCTGGACGTGCAGTACCCCTCGTGAATAACAAAAAGCATGTCCGCGGCTCCATCCTGCCGGGCGAGTATCTCCCCCGCTTTAAACTTCCTTCTTTTGTCTATTAATCGGTATTGATTATCACGATCAATCGCCGCGCCCTTTGGACACAGTGAACAATGGCGGGGGGGAAACGGGTTGCCGAGTGGCACAACAGGAATGCTATGTTTGTGAATATCCGATTTCACGCAACTACTCCTCATAAAAATGAGACTGATTCTAATAGATTAGACCATAGGAACAATACGTGAGCCGCAGACCCAGAAAATTCATGCTGGCAGGGAAAATTCTGTGATACGTCGTCTTTCAACGCCAGGGAGCGCATGGCTAAAAACCAGACTGATGCGGATGATGATAAAACACAGGATAGAAAACAAATGCGGTAGCGGGGTAAAAGGTAGAATTAACCGAGCAATGCCTTAACAGACCTGAAAATCATAGGCCTATTATGGCATCGCCCGTTTTCAATTACGCGCGAATCGTGTCGTCACCGAAGCCAACCCACTTATAGGTGGTCAGTGCTTCCAGACCCATTGGGCCACGCGCGTGCAGTTTTTGCGTACTCACTGCCACTTCCGCCCCCAGTCCGAACTGGCCGCCATCGGTAAAACGAGTAGAGGCGTTAACGTACACGGCAGAAGAGTCCACTTCATTCACGAAACGATCGGCGTTACGCAGGGTGCGCGTCAGGATGGCATCGGAATGCTGGGTCCCATGCTCGCGAATGTGGGTGATAGCATCGTCCAGATCGGTAACGATTTTCACGTTCAGATCCAACGACAGAAACTCGTCGTCATACTCTTCGGCTTTCACCGCAACCACGTTAGCGGGCCCTGCCTGCAATGTGGCCAGCGCGATGTCGTCGGCATGCAGCGTGACGCCACTTTGTGCCATCTGCTGGCTCAGCGCAGGCAGAAAACGCGCAGCGATATCCTGATGCACCAGCAGGGTTTCTACGGTGTTACAGGTGCTCGGACGCTGGGTTTTGGCGTTGACGATAATCTTCAGCGCCGGGTCGATCTCCGCGCTATCATCAACATAAATATGACAGACCCCAATGCCGCCGGTGATGACCGGGATAGTCGACTGCTCACGGCACAGCTTATGCAGACCCGCGCCGCCGCGAGGGATCAGCATATCAATGTACTTATCCATACGCAGCATTTCAGCGACCAGCGCGCGGTCCGGGTTATCTATCGACTGCACGGCTGCAGCGGGTAAACCACAGGCTTCCAGCGCCTTTTGGATAACCGCCACGGTTGCCGCATTCGTCCGGTACGTCTCTTTCCCACCGCGCAGGATCGCCGCATTACCGGTTTTCAGGCACAGGGAAGCCACGTCAACGGTGACATTTGGACGCGCTTCATAAATCACGCCAATCACGCCCAGCGGAACGCGACGACGTTCGAGACGCAGGCCGCTATCCAGCAGACCGCCGTCAATCACCTGCCCGACCGGGTCGGCGAGATTACATACCTGACGCACATCGTCGGCAATCGCTTTCAGACGCGCCGGAGTCAGCGCCAGGCGGTCGAGCATCGCGTCGCTCAGGCCGTTGGCTCGCGCTTGCTCAACATCTTGTACGTTCGCGCTGAGGATGCTTTCCGTTTGCGCTTCCAGCTCATCAGCTATCGTTTCCAGTACGCGGTTTTTTTCGCGACTGGAGAGCAGCGCCAGCTTGTATGACGCAGCTTTGGCAGCAATGCCCATTTGTTCCAGCATATGCCTGTTCCTTAACGGGTAATCATGTCGTCGCGATGAACAGCAACCGGACCGTATTCGTAGCCCAGGATGGTGTCGATCTGTTGTGAGTGATGTCCGGCAATACGGCGCAGCGCATCGCTGTTATAGCGGGTAACGCCGTGGGCAATATCGCGCCCTTCGAGATTGCAGATGCGGATCACTTCACCACGAGAGAAGTTGCCTGTCACGCTTTTAATACCTTTTGGCAGTAATGAACTGCCACGCTCCAGAATCGCTGCGGTCGCCCCCTCATCAACGGTAATTTCCCCGGCTGGCGGTGCGCCGAAGATCCAGCGTTTACGGTTCTCCAGCGGAGAGGCCTGTGCATGGAAACGCGTCCCAACGGAAACGCCTTCCATCACGTCGCCAATTACGCCCGGCTTGCTGCCTGCGGCAATAATGGTGTCAATCCCGGCGCGGCATGCAACATCAGCGGCCTGCAGTTTAGTTCCCATACCGCCGGTTCCCAGACCCGAGACGCTATCACCGGCAATGGCGCGCAGCGCATCATCAATACCGTGAACGTCTTTGATCAGCTCAGCCTGCGGGTTGGTGCGCGGATCGGCGGTAAACAGCCCTTGCTGATCGGTCAGCAGCAGCAGCTTATCGGCCCCGGCCAGAATCGCCGCCAGCGCTGAAAGGTTGTCGTTATCACCGACTTTAATTTCGGCGGTCGCTACGGCGTCGTTCTCATTAATGACAGGAACGATGTTGTTATCCAGCAGCGCGCGTAGCGTATCGCGGGCGTTAAGGAAGCGCTCTCTGTCTTCCATATCCGCACGCGTTAGCAGCATCTGTCCGATGTGAATACCGTAAATCGAGAACAACTGTTCCCATAGTTGAATCAATCGGCTCTGCCCTACCGCCGCCAACAGCTGTTTCGAGGCTATCGTTGCCGGGAGCTCAGGGTAACCCAGATGCTCACGTCCGGCAGCAATCGCGCCCGAGGTAACGATAACAATACGATGCCCTGCGGCATGGAGCTGCGCGCACTGGCGAACCAGTTCTACGATATGGGCGCGGTTCAGGCGGCGCGATCCGCCCGTTAACACACTGGTGCCAAGTTTTACCACCAGCGTCTGGCTGTCACTCATGATTCTCTGCCATTCAAAATTGGGGAAAATGATATCAAACGAACGTTTTAGCAGGACTGGCCCCGGTTGCCAACAACCAGCGCACAAAGCATGAAATTTTATTGCGCAGGATCAGCAAGCGTAGCGGCAGATTTTGACGCATTTATTACAGAAACAAAAAAACATCCTTTTTTAAAAATATTCTTACTTTGTCATAAAACGTTCATTACCAGACGTTAAAAACCCTCCTGTCTTTTAACGGGGATCACACCCAGTGAATATTAGCGC
>NZ_JAHLRC010000122.1:0-10590 GCF_018919545.1 Citrobacter sp. S46_ASV_140 | reverse complement strand
GGTACTGGCGACGTCAACCCGCAGGCAGTTGATTTCTATAACAACGTCATCGATGAGCTGCTGGCGCAAGGCATTACGCCATTTATCACCCTGTTCCACTTCGATATGCCGATGGTGATGCAGGAGAAAGGTGGCTGGGAAAACCGTGATGTGGTTGAGGCGTTTGGTCGCTACGCACAAACCTGTTTTACCTTGTTCGGCAATCGGGTGAAGCACTGGTTCACCTTTAACGAACCGATTGTCCCGGTAGAAGGCGGCTATCTGTATGACTTCCATTACCCTAATGTGGTGGATTTCAAACGCGCGGCCACCGTGGCGTATCACACCGTACTGGCGCATTCCACGGCGGTGCGCGCGTACCACGCCGGAAGTTATGACGGTGAAATCGGTGTGATCCTGAATTTAACGCCCTCTTATCCGCGCTCACAACACCCGGCGGATGTAAAAGCTGCGCACCATGCGGATCTGCTGTTTAACCGCAGCTTCCTTGACCCGGTGCTAAAAGGTGAATATCCGGCGGATCTGATAGAGCTGCTAAAAGAGTACGATCAACTCCCAGCATGTCAGCCAGGCGACAGTCAGCTCATCGCCGATGGCAAAATCGACCTGCTCGGTATTAATTATTATCAGCCGCGCCGCGTGAAATGTCGTGATACTGCCGTCAATCCTGACGCGCCGTTTATGCCGGAGTGGCTGTTTGATTATTACGAAATGCCGGGGCGTAAAATGAACCCTTACCGTGGCTGGGAAATTTACGAGCCAGGTATTTACGATATTATTACTAATCTGCGTGATAACTACGGCAACCCGCGCTGTTTTATTTCTGAAAACGGCATGGGAGTCGAAAATGAGCAACGTTTTATTCAGCAGGACCAAATCAACGACAGCTACCGCATTGAATTTGTTTCCGCGCATCTTAAATGGCTACATAAAGGCATTAGCGAAGGGTGTAATTGTCTTGGCTACCATATGTGGACCTTTATTGATAACTGGTCCTGGCTCAATGGATATAAAAACCGCTACGGTTTTGTCCAGTTAGATTTAGATACGCAAAAACGTACGGTGAAGAAAAGCGGCGAATGGTTTGCCCATACCGCCGAAAACAAGGGTTTTGATTGATTCAGCCGTCAGATAGCGGTGTTGCCTGAAAGCTGCGCGCCATCAGGCAACAATCTCACTGTATTCTGACCTTCATCGTGACCAGAAGCGCCGTCAGCAGCATCAGGCTGCCGGAAAGCATCAGGGGCGAAAGCAGTCCGAGGTTATCGAGCGCATAGCCTCCCACCGCTGCCCCGCAGGTATTGGCAAGCTGGATCACGGCGACCTGGACGGATCCGGCTTTTTCTGCCTGATCGGCAAGCGATCGGGTGATCCACGTCGACCAGCCGACCGGAACCAACGCAAACGCCAGGCCCCAGATAATCGCAATACCTGCCGCCACAACTTTGTCGCTACCCCACAGGATCAGGACCAGCGCGCTAAGCGCCAGCACCAGCGGCGCACCGGCTAAGGCCAGTTTGACCGAGCGCTTCAGAACTACCGAGGAGAGCGACGTCCCGACAAAGCTGGCGATACCAAAACTCAGCAGCACCAACGTCAGGCCATCAACTTCAAAGCCTGCCAGATTCATATAGATCGGGCGAATATAGGTAAAGAAGGCGAACTGTCCGGCAAAGGACATAAAGATGGCAATCATCCCGGCCATCACCCCCGGGCGCTGCAGCAGGCTGAACATATTTTGTTTCTGATGCGAAGGTTCACCTGGCAACGACGGCAGCGCTCTTACCACCCAAATCGTGCACAGCACGCCCATTACCGCCGCCGCATTAAACACGTTGCGCCAGCCGATAATACCGCCCAAAAAACTCCCCAGCGGCGCGGCAATCACCAGCGCGACAGAGACCGCGCCAAAAATCACCGACAGCGCTTTCGGTACCGTACGGGCGGGAACCAGACGCATGGTCAGCGACGCCGACATCGCCCAGAATCCGCCAAGCGCCAGACCGAGACAGGCGCGGCCAATGAGCAGCAGTGAAAAAGAGTTGGCAAAGGAAACCAGCAGGCAGGAGAGCGTCAGCAGCACCGAAAACACGATCACCACGTAGCGACGATCGGTCGCCTGGATAATTTGCGTCACAAACAGGCTGGCGAACATGGCAACAAATGCCGTCACAGTCACCGATTGTCCGGCAACACCTTCAGAAATCCCCAGATCCTGCGCCATCGGCGTTAACAGGCTAACGGGCAGAAACTCAACGGTTATCAGGCAGGCAACGCAGAACGCCACGGCGAATACCGCCGACCAGTTCGGTCGGGCATTTGCCTCAGCGCGGGATTTTTGTTCAACAGCTTCACTCATTTTGTTACCTGCGTGGGGTTATTGCAGAAAAGTTACGCAGTGTAACATTAAATTTGTGACGCATTTAACGTTTTGGCAACTACTTTCATCTAACACAAAATCCAGGCCACACGGATTTTTAAAGATGAAACGCGACTCTTTTACCTGTCGGTAACTTAACATCAATGCTCAATTCGCCACCTAACGCCGTGACATAACGCTTAAGCGTCGACAGACGAGGATCGTTATCCGCCTGTTCCATTTTTGCGATTGTTGGCTGCTTAACGCCCATTGCCGAGGCAAGTTCCGCCTGAGAGAGATTCAGTTCTTCCCGTAACATATTTAACGCAATCACCTGACGTAGCACTTCTACTTTTTCAGCAATGCGCTCCTGGCTTTCCGGGCTTTGTTTCGCCATCAATTCTTTAAGCGTCGCCATAATTTTCCTTACTTATTAAGGTGATTTCGGTACTCAGCGTCAGCAAGCCTGATCATCTCTTTATAGAATTTCTTCTCGTTTAACCCTGTTTTATCGCCAGCGCATAACACGATGCCATGGCGAGAAGGATCAAACACGAAGAACGCCCGAATCGGGTTGCCCTGATGCTGCACTCGCAACTCTTTCATATTTGAAAAAGCAGAAGCATTTACCGTATCAGCAAACGGCCTGCCTAACTGAGGACCATACTCGGATAAAATCATCATCGCTGCGAGCATATCTTCCTTGAGCGCCTCGGTCTGTACGTCAAACCATTTATCGAAAACATCCGTTGTTTCCACTTCCCACATCAACGATCCCTCATAGCTAATAAGCTATAGGTAAATTATAGCCCATTAGCTATTAAATCAATTTATATTTGCACAATTAATTCGCCAACAGGCATGACTGTCAGTGTAGCCAGTGCACGCCATCTTCGGGCTGGAAAAAGGCGTTATAGCGCATCTGAAACGCATTAAACTCCTGCATATCCGGCTCTATTTCGCGCAGAAAACCGAGCGCCAGACGCACCTGTGCATCAGTAATCGGCGTGGCCAATCGGGCTTTTTGCAGCCAACGGTGCCATTGCAGCAGATTCGACTCACTGCCGTCGACAATAACGATTTGCCAGATCAACAACACCTGGGCAGCATTTTGCAGATGCGATTCATCTGGGCGGTGGAGGTACTGTAAAAAAGCCTCACCCTGTACTTTTCCCATCTGATCGATCATCGACTCTACCGGCACAACATCAATATTCAGTCGCTCGCTCAGACGGCGAATTGCCCGTCGAGATCCGGACGTCAACACCCGAAAACCCACTACAAAAACAACGACCAATGTGGCCAGCATTATCCAAATCATGCGCACATCCATTACCAGACAGGATGCCCATCATAACGGCAAATTCCTCTCTGTCGACGACTGAACGTATCAACGCGATTCAGGATGGATCCGCGGCATAAAAAAGCCCGCCATTCAGGCGGGCAAAAGTTACCAATGCACACTTAACTTAAGCGACTTTCAATTGTTGAATTTTTTTCTCGCGGCGAATTTTACGTTCTTCAAACACGGCCACGATGGCCATCAGGCAGATACAACCGATGGCGGCGGTATCCAGCGCGGCGAACGTGCCCGCCCAGCCGGTCAGACCAAAAATCGGCGTGCCGTCGGCAATCATCCCCAGACCCAGCTTGGCGAAGCTGTCACCAATCAGGTATGCGAAGGTGCCTTTAATCCCATCGGCTGCGCCGATCGCTTTTTTCGGTACGAATCCGACGGCTGCAACGCCGATTAACAGCTGGGGACCAAACACCAGGAAGCCCAGCGCAAACAGCGAAGCCAGATAGACATACTGGTTGCTGGCGTGCTGATAAACGCCCAGGGTCGCGATAATCAACGCCAGCGCCACGCAGGCTACCAGCGCACGACGACCGTTAGCCAGGTCAGAGAGCCAACCCCACAATAGCGTGCCGACCAACGCGCCCACTTCAAACAGGGTAAAACCCTGAATCGCCACTTCTTTGGAGAGCTTCAGCTCCTGGAAAGCGTAGACAGTGGACCACTGGTCGATACCGATGCGCACCACGTACAGGAAAATGTTGGAGAAGCACAGCAGCCAGATCACTTTGTTTTTCAGCACGTACTCAACAAAGATCTGCCATTTGGTCATCTCATTTTCTTCAGTCTCTTTATCCTCTTCGCTTATCTCCTCGCCGAACAGCTCTTCAGCTTTACCGAGGCCATAAGACTCCGGGGAGTCGCTGCCGTAGCGCAGGCCGATAAAGCCGACAATCAGGGCGATAATCGACGGGAAGATAAACATACCAATGACGTGACCGTCGAACAGATAGTTGGCGCCAAACAGCGCCACGCCAGCCGCACCCGCACCACCGAGGTTATGGGAGATATTCCACATACCGAGGTAAGAACCCCGCTTGCGACGCGGCGTCCATTTGGTGATGGTGGAATAGCTACACGAGCCACCGGTACTCTGGAAAAAACCGCTCAGCGCGTAGAAGGCGATCATCAGGAACAGGCTGGTTGAACCCGCCCCCATGCTGGCGCTGAAGCCGAGCATACAGATGGCGGAGAGGATCAGCATAAACGGCAGGAACTGCTTGGTATTTTTGCCGTCGGCATAGTAGGAAACCAGCGTTTTACCCACGCCGTAGGTGATGGAGAAGCCCAGGCCAATCATCCCCAGCTGCGTCATGCTCAGCCCGTAGGTGGAGATCATGTCGTTCTGCGCGATGTTGAAGTTTTTGCGGATCAGATACATGGTCAGGTAGCCAATAAAGACCACCAGATAGGACTGCATGAACGGTTTGAACCACATTTTACGCCGCACATCGAGCGGCAGATCCAGGGTCGGCTTGCGTACCTGGTTTAGAAAGGCCAGCATTTGACACTCCCGAGCTAATTTTTATACCTGCGAATGGCAGGCATTGTAAAAATCAGCCGGGGGACGCGCCTGAGACAGCGTCCAGGTGAAACCGGGAAAATTTCTTAGTTTTGCCCTACTCGGGGCAAAAAGGTGAGGTGCATCACGCTTCGTTGAGTTCGCGTGGAGCCTGGGCGTTCAAAAACGGCAGCAGCAGCAGCGCGGATATCCCCGCCGCAATGGCGATCACCACAAAGAATCCGGTCCAGTGCCAGACCTCCATCACCTTCGCCAGCGGCCAGCCGGAAAGCGATGCCCCCAGATAGGCAAACAGCCCGACAAATCCGGTTGCCGCGCCCGCTGCCTCTTTGTGCGAGCACTCCGCCGCCGCCATGCCGATCAGCATTTGCGGGCCGAAGACGAAGAATCCGGTGGTGAAGAAGCACGCCGCCTGCATCACGTAACTGGCGAACGGCATCAGCCACAACGAGCCCACGGAGAGCAAAATTCCGGCAGCGAAAATCAGGTTCATTGGACCGCGGTTGCCGTTAAACAGTTTGTCCGAGCCCCAGCCTGCGACCAGCGCGCCGATAAATCCGCCCAATTCGAACATGGTCACGGCGGTATTGGCGGTCACCAGATCCACGCCGAGCGTCTCCGACATATACAGATTGCCCCAGTCGTTGATGGCGGCGCGAACGACGTACACCAGCACGTAACACAGCGACAGCAGCCAGATATAGGGATTCAGCAATACATAGCGGGTGAGGATCTCTTTACGGCTCAGCCCTGCGCCTTCCTGCTGCTGGGCGATTTCCAGCTCATCATGCCGCCAGTCGCCAATCGGCGGCAGACCAATCGCCTGCGGCCTGTCGCGCAGCCGCCAGCAGAGAAAAATCCCCACTACAATCGCCAGCAGCCCGGCGATCATCATCCCGGCACGCCAGCCGTAGTGCAGCGCCGTCGCCGCCATCACGATAGGGATTAGCGCCCCGCCAACATTGTGCGCAGTATTCCACAGCGCCCACCAGCCGCCGCGTTCGGTACGCGAATACCACGCAGTCAATAAACGCGCGCAGACCGGCGACCCCCAGCCCTGGAAAAAGGCGTTCAGCGCCCAGAGCACCGCAAAAACCCAGAGCGAGGTGGAGAAGCCAAACAGAATGTTCACCACGCCGGTGGCGATAAGCCCAAACCCCATAAAATAACGGGCGTTGGAACGGTCACTGACGATACCGGAAACAAACTTCGACAGGCCGTAGGTGATGTAAAACAGCGTCGCCAGCAGACCAATGTCGCTGCGGGTCAGCACGCCGCTGGTGAGGATATCCGGTACGGCGGCGTTGAAGCTCTTGCGTGTGAAATAGAACAGCGCGTAGCCGAGCCAGATAGTGGTCAGAATATGCCGCCGCCAGTAGCGGTAGAGGGCATCCACTTCACGCTTATCGGTGATGAGCGGCGCGCTGACTGGGGCTTTTAAAAACGAAAACATGACCGCTCCTTACACATAACGCTGGGGTAACGACACGCTGACCCGCGTGCCGTGCGTACAGGAAATCGAGAGCGATCCCCCGAGGGCGGTAATACGTTCACGCATCCCGGTGAGGCCAAATCCCTGCTGATTCGACCCCGGCGGCAGGCCGCTGCCGTCGTCCTCAATCACCAGCATCAGCCGTTCATCCTGCTGCCAGCCCTGAAGCGTCACCGCGCTGGCGTTGGCGTGCTTAACGATGTTGTTCAGCCCTTCCTGACAGACGCGAAACAGCGTCACCCGCTGACTTTCGCTGAGTACAGATTCGTCAATTCGCCAGTCAAGGTGGCTGACGATGCCACGGCTTTCCAGCTCCATTTCACGCATCAATGAGCGGATGGCTTGTTCCAGCGTGAGATCATCCAACTGGCGCGGACGCAGACGACCCAACAGACGACGCACCGAATCGTAAACGCCAAGAGAAAGTTGTTCGATATGCGCCCCGCTGCGCTTCACCCCTGCGTTTTCCGGCGCCAGCCGCTGGACAATGCCCGCCTGGGTGCGAATGGCGGTGATGGTCTGACCGATATCATCGTGCAGTTCGCGCGCCACATCCCGGCGCACACTCTCTTCGGTCTCCAGCAGGCGTTCAGCCAGACGGTGGTTGCGCGCTAATTCGTTTTGCAGCGACTGGTTAAGCTCGCGCAGACGCTGGATCCCCGCGCCGAGCAGCAGCCCGGTCAGGCTTTGCACCAGCAGGGAGAGCAACAGGTCAACGGGATGATCGTGCCAGGTCTGGCTGGCAATCAGCGCAATGGCGTTCATTAACGTGGCAATCAGCGCCCCCTGCCAGCCGTAGTGCCAGGCGAGCGCAATGATCGGCAGTGCGAGGCAAAACGGCGTGAAGCGCGACAGTTCATCGGGCAGGCCAAGCTGCAACCACAGGCTGACGCTAAACAGCAGCAGATACCAGACCAGATGCCGCCCGCGCCAGTTCACCGGCTGAGACACCACCGCCGGGCCCAGCGGCAACCAGGTGGTGCTGGTAAGATAGTGCCAGAAAACCAGACAGATCGGAGCCAGCGTTAATCCACCAGTGAGCGTCAGCAGTAGGGCATTCCACGCCTCTTCGCCTTGCCCAAGCCAGGGCAGCGATTGCAGCAACGCCGCCGCCGTCAGCGCCGCGCCCTGCAACAGCAGCGTGCGCCAGTCGCGCTGATGGCGGTAGCGCGAAATCAGCATCACCGGGAGTAACGTGAGGAAGCTCCCGATCATCAAAAGTAGCAAGTGAGCCAGCGCCACTTCCTGCGCCAGCCAGAAAAGAAGCAGCCATTCCGCACCCAGCAGCACCGGCCAGTAGCCGCGTGGACATTGCAGCATCAGCCCCAGACGCAGGCCAAACGGAAACAGCAGTACCGCCAACTCCGGGCGCTCAACCAGGTGCAGGCTGATACTCCACAAGCAGAACCACGCGGCAGAGAAGATAAAGAAGCAGGCAACAACGGTGATGAACCGGGAACAGAGCGTGTTCATTGCCAGCCGTCAAACATCCGGCGGGCCAGTTCGACATCGTTGCTAACGCCCAGTTTTTCCATCAGGTTAGCGCGATGCACGTGCACCGTTTTCGGCGACAGGCCCAGTTCGGCGGCAATCTCTTTAACCGCCATGCCTTGCGCCAGTTTCTCCGCCACCTGACGTTCGCGTTTGGTCAGCGGATCCTGACGACCAGCCGCCAGTTTGACGGCGATATCCGGCGTCAAATAGCAGCCGCCGGTCGCCACGGTATGCACCGCCGCGATCAGCTCATCAGGGCTACAGCGTTTAGAAAGGAAACCACGCGCGCCCGCGTTGAGCGCCTGCTCCACCAGCGCGGGGCTGTCGTGGACGGAGAGCATGATAATCGCCATCCCTTTTGGCAACTGGCTTAACAGTTCAAGACCGGAGATATCAGGCATCGAGATATCACAGATACATACCTGCACGCCACGTCCCGGTAATCCCGCCAGCGCCTCGCTGCCTGAGCCGAACTCAGCCACAACCTGCAAATCAGGTTCCAGCCCCAGCAACTGGGCAAAGCCGGAGCGGACGATAGTGTGGTCGTCGATAAGGGCAACGGTGATCATGGGTTCTGTCCTGGGGGATAAAAAACGTGCTTACCTTAACGATATACACTTTATCCTTCAAGCAGCCTCTGCATTGGCTTGGTCTGCTCACCCCAGTCACTGACTTGAGTAAGCTTCTGAGGTGAGCAGACTTGCCGCCTTATGCAGCTTGAAGGATTTTGTGTTCCGACGCGCTGCTGTTTAAGCCTTGAGCGATCAGGCGATGCCAGTTGTGACGGTAAATGTGCGGGTGTGCTGCGGTTCTAGCTGAATCAACGTGCCTTTTCGCTGTGCCGCCAGGAAGCCTTCAGGGCGACAGGTCGCAGGTAGGGCGAAGGCTGCCACCTGTTGATCGCCGTTATAGAGGATCCAACGGGTGACATAATTCAGCTCCGCGCTGGAGAAACGCGTCACGAACGTGGTGCCATCAGGTGCGATCATGCGAAATTCAGGATTATCCGTGTATCGGTCCAGTTGGTCAGCGAAGAAAACGATTTCCGGATCGTAAAAATCGGGCTCGTTGAGGCGCCCCAGCGAGGTCTCGCCCTGGATGATCCGCTGATTAAACGCCAGCCACTGCTCGGTAGGCTTAACATGCGCGGGTACCGACTCACGCAACTTCATGGCTTCATCCGGGATATTCTGGCTGAAGGTCGCTTCCGGTACGTAGGCATAGTTCATATGGCACATATACTGTAAAGGCATTGCCACTGAGGCGAGGTTGGTGACCGCCATCTGAATATCAAACAGCGCACTCGCTTTGCGCATAATCACCGCAGGATGCGCCTGATAATGATGACCGAATCCCATCACATACTCGTAGCGTCCACTCACGCGCAAATTCTCTCCCTCCAGCTCCAGCCAGGCCTCATCCATCGCGGCACAGGCCATTTCGCCATGCAACGGGTGAGAATCTTCCGGCGAAGGGCAGCCATTAGCCAATATACCCGAGTGGAAAGCAAAGCAGCCGTATGTTGCTACCACTTCCGCAGCCGGTTTCGGCTGACTGAACATGTTGCGCATGGTCAGTTCATGCCCGTCAAACTGAGCATCCCAGATCATCTGCCCCATCCAGGGCAGAATAACCAGATGTCCACGACTGTTTTCTACCTTCAGCCCTTCCACACCGCTGGCGTAACGAAATGCGGTAACCGTGAAGTCGCTATTCTTCAGTAAGATTCGCGGATGCTCTGCAAAGAGTTCCCGCCACAGCGTGATACGTGTTGTCATGATCGCTCTCCTCAGGAAACAGTCGCTTCAGCCAGGTTATTGCGCACTTTGCTTTCACGCCAGAAGTAGATACCGACGTACACGAAGCACAACATGGAGACCAGGAACGAGAGTTGTAGCGAGTGGAACATATCGGCCACATAGCCCTGAATTGCCGGAACCACCGCTGCACCAACAATCGCCATGACAATGACTGCTCCCGCCATTTCAGTATGTTCGTTATCCACGGTATCCAGCGTACCGGCATAGATTGTCGCCCAGCAGGGTCCAAACAGGACGCTCACCAGTACGGCAACGTACACGGCGCTGAAGCTTGGCGCCAGCGCAACATAGACCAGAAACAGTGCGCCAATGATGGAGTAGAGGATCAGCACTTTTTCCGGATTGAAGCGTGTCATCAAGATGTTGGCGATAAACTTGCCGATAAAGAAGCAGGCAAAGCTATAGACCATGAAGGTTGAGGCGTCGCGCTCGTTGATATCACCCAATTCCAGCGCCAGACGGATGGTAAATGACCACACCGCGACCTGCATCCCCACGTACAGGAACTGCGCCACAATCCCACGGCGGAAACGGGCATTGCTGGCC
>NZ_JAHLRC010000121.1:0-10671 GCF_018919545.1 Citrobacter sp. S46_ASV_140 | reverse complement strand
GATATACAGCAGACCATTCACCAGGTTCGCGCCGCGAACATGAATGTTCTCCGCTAACTGGAACTTACGTTCGAAGTTGCGCTCGGCAATCCCCTGATACAGGTAAGTACGTTCTTTTTGATCGTCCGCATGGGCGCCTTTCACCACCAGCAGATTGTCCTGGGCAGTAATTTCCAGTTCGCTTTCAGCAAAACCAGCAACGGCAATCGCAATTCGGTAATGGTTTTCGTCTACCAGCTCAACGTTATACGGAGGGTAGCCGCCATTGCTCTGGCCCTGATTGTTTTCCAGCAGGTTAAACAGGCGATCAAAACCAATAGCAGAACGGTACAGCGGGGATAAATCAAAGTTACGCATAATCAATAGCTCCTGAAATCAGCGAGAATAATAGACCTTCCATCATGGACAGGTCAGGTAGCCAGGACACCCATCAGGCATGCCCTTCATTTGTCTACACTCTAAAAATGGGTCTTAATACAAACTTTTCAAGCGTATTCATCTGACTTTTTTTGCAGTTTGTTGTCTATTGCATACACTGGTGGGAGCAGTTGTTATCGTTAAATCGCGATAGCCGCCACAGTGTGACGAAATGGTGATGTTATTTTCGCAACGGATCGCTTTAACTCACCATGCAAACACAATAAATACAGATGAAAAAATGATGATAAAAAAAATATTGGTAACACTGACAATGTGCAGCGGGATGGCGTTTGTGAGCGGCTGTTCCAGCATTATGTCGCATACCGGGGGCAAAGAAGGGACGTATCCTGGCACGCGCGCCAGCGCCACAATGATTAGCGAAAGTGATACAAACTGGGGAACCAAGTCACTGGCGATTCTGGATATGCCGTTTACCGCAGTACTGGATACAGTATTACTTCCGTGGGATCTCTTTCGCAAAGATAACTCGGTGAGATCCCGTGTAGAAAAAAGCGAGGAGAGAACGCAGGCCGCGAACGCCGTTATCCCTCCGGCTGAAATGCCTGCTCCTTAAGTTAACGCCCAGTCTCTGTTACCCACAGCTGGCGGAAACCCTCGACGTCTTCCATCCACGCAACCTGTCGACCATCAGGAGAGAAGATGATCGCATCGCCCGATGGTGGGTTGCCGTGACGGTCCGTTAAAAAATCAACCTCTCCCGTCTGAGCATCACAACAAGCAATTTTGTTATCCAGTACAAACCCCAGCCATTTCCCCGACGGATGCCAGTTGAATGCTGACTGAATATCCGTGGTGCAGCGGGTAAGCTGACGCGGTTCCCCTCCTTGTGGGGAAATCAGCCACAGTTGCACAATGCCGACGTCATCACGCATTAAAAACGCAATTTCAGATGCCTTCGGATTACTGCGCACCCAATGGCGCGGCTGATTTACCAGACCGGGAAAGGCGCGCGCATGAGTAAACGTCAGGCGGCGTTGATAAATACCGAATGGCGGCGCAGGCATTGTTGCCTCAGTGCCCTCCAGCGGAGCGTCACCCGACTGTTTCCAGCCGCTTTCATCCTGTGGTAAATCAACAATAAATAACTCCGGCACTTTCTCGCCCGTGACTGATAACGTATCACCGATAAACGCCAGTCTGTTTTCCCCTACCCAGCCCTCTTCATAGGCGCGGTTAATCTCATCGCTACCCGGTTTAGGCGTGGGTGTCGTCTGGGTTACCAGCACGCACCAATGGCTCCCGCTGTACTCACGGGGATGCTGCGCGGAGACCGTCACCGGACCATAGGGCGCAGCCACACCGACATTGCGTAGATCCAGCGCCGGTGAGCGCTCATGCAGCACATGGTCGTTATAGGTGAAACTGACAAACTCGCCGCTCGGGCTAAATACATGCACATGACTACCGCCACGCAGCGCGCCCGGCGTATATGGGGCGGTAATATCCATTGCATCCAGATTCTCCACTTTTGCCTGCGTAGCTATCACCCCACGCCGATGATGGAAGTCGTAATGCCATGTTTCATCAGGATTTTCAGGCCCATGAATAAACACATATTTTTCCAACTTTGGATGAACGGTCACCACGCCAACGTGCGATCCCTGCATGGCCCGATAAATCACCTCCAGCTCGCCAGTATGAATATTGACGCGCTCAATTGTGTTGCCGGTAAAAGAGGCACCGGAAGGGCGCACATCAAAGACCAGCCACTGGCTGTCCGGTGTCCAGGTATTGATATTGGTAAGCTGATGATTACGCGGCGTAAAGGTGATTTGCTTCATGGAATGCCCTGATACAAGACGATTTCAGCAATCATACTTCACAAGCACTTCACTTTCAGGCTTTAGCGTATCGCCATCTTCATTTTTGCGGACAGAAAGATGGAACATTTTGACGTAGCCATTATCGGGTTAGGCCCGGCAGGCGCAGCGCTGGCGCGGCAGTTGAGTGGAAAAATGCGCGTGATCGCGTTGGATAAAAAACACCAGTGCGGCAACGAAGGTTTCACCAAACCCTGCGGCGGTCTGTTGGCCCCGGATGCCCAGCGTTCGTTTATCCGCGACGGGATAACCTTACCCGTTGATGTCATCGCTAACCCACAGATATTTAGCGTTAAAACGGTTGATGTTGCAGCCTCTTTGACGCGTAACTACCAGCGCAGCTACATTAATATCAACCGCCATGCTTTTGATTTATGGCTTAAATCTCTCATTCCTGATGATGTACAGGTGTACCACGACAGCCTGTGTCGGAAAATCTGGCGCGAGGGCGATAAATGGCATGTTATCTTCCGCGCCGACGGTTGGGAGCAGCAGATCACCGCGCGTTATCTGGTGGGAGCCGACGGCGCGAACTCACTGGTACGCCGTCATCTCTATCCCCGGCACCAGATCCGTAAATATGTTGCTATTCAACAATGGTTTGCGGAAAAGCATCCCGTCCCGTTCTATTCCTGCATTTTTGATAACGACGCAACCGACTGTTATTCCTGGAGTATCAGCAAAGATGGCTATTTTATCTTTGGCGGTGCCTACCCGATGAAGGACGGCCAGGCGCGCTTTGACGCGCTGAAAGCGAAGATGGAAGCGTTCCAATTTCAGTTCGGCAAACCGGTGAAAAGTGAAAAATGTACTGTGCTGTTTCCTTCACGCTGGAAAGACTTCGTCTGTGGCAAGGACAACGCATTTTTGATTGGCGAAGCGGCCGGTTTTATCAGCGCCAGCTCACTGGAGGGGATTAGCTATGCGCTGGACAGCGCGGAGGCGCTTAAATCTGTATTGTTGCTGGATGCACCAGATATGAATCACGCTTACCGCAAAGCCACCCGCAAGTTACGTCTCAAACTGTTTGGCAAAATTCTGAAAAGTCGGGCCCTGACGTCGGCGTTTTCCCGTAAATGGATAATGCGCAGCGGCGTGGCGCATATTCCTCAAGGTGACCACTCAGTATCACAAATAATTGCTGAAACAGGGCAAATGCGCCAAGGCATTTGCCCATAACATCTTATTTCAGCGCAAACTTCTCAATAGCATACGCGACGCCATCTTCAAGGTTAGATTTCGTCACAAAGTTGGCGATTTCTTTGACTGACCCAATAGCGTTGTCCATGGCAACGCCCACACCTGCGTATTCAATCATCGCGATGTCGTTTTCCTGATCGCCAATCGCCATCACCTCTTCGGCTTTTATACCCAACGCATCGGCCAGCGATTTCACGCCAGTCCCTTTATTGACGCGTTTATCGAGGATTTCGAGGAAATACGGCGCACTTTTCAGCACGGTGTACTTCTCTTTTACTTCCGCAGGTATGCGCGAGATAGCTTTATCGAGGATCTCCGGCTCGTCAATCATCATCACTTTCAGGAACTGGGTTGCGGGATCCATTTTCTCGGCTTCACAGAACACCAGCGGAATCGTCGCAACAAACGATTCATGCACCGTGTAGTAGCTGATATCACGGTTCGCGGTATACAGGGTGTTGCGATCGAGTGCGTGGAAATGCGAGCCAACGTCCCGGGAGAGCTGCTCCAGATAACGATAATCATCATAGCTCAACGCGGTTTGCGCGACAGTACTGCCATCCCCTGCTTTCTGCACTAGCGCGCCATTGTAGGTAATGCAGTAGTCACCGGGTTCTTCCATATGCAATTCTTTCAGATAGCTGTGGACGCCGGCATACGGGCGCCCCGTGGTCAGCACCACATTTACGCCACGCGCGCGCGCTGCGGCAATCGCCGTTTTGACCGCGGGTGAAATGGTGTGATCGGGCAGCAGAAGTGTGCCATCCATGTCGATAGCAATAAGTTTGATAGCCATGAGTTCCCCGGATTAAATGAGTCCGTCCTCATGCTAACGCGATTCCGCTCAAAAAACAGCTACGAAAAGGGGGATAGAAAGGGGAATCGAGATTCCCCTTTTGCAGGACGGTTGTAGACCTGGGTGCAAGTTAGATATCGATGTTCGCCGCTTTCAGGGCGTTTTCTTCGATAAACGCGCGACGCGGTTCAACGGCATCGCCCATCAGCGTAGTGAAGAGCTGGTCGGCGGCAATCGCATCCTTCACGGTAACGCGCAGCATACGACGGCTTTCCGGATCCATGGTGGTTTCCCACAACTGATCCGGGTTCATCTCGCCCAGACCTTTATAACGCTGGATAGCGAGGCCGCGACGTGACTCTTTCTGCAGCCATTCCAGCGCCTGCTCAAAGCTGGCAACCGGCTGGCGGCGCTCGCCACGTTCGATAAACGCATCGTCTTCGATCAGCCCGCGCAGCTTCTCACCGAGCGTACAAATACGACGGTATTCGCCACCGGTCACAAACTCGTGGTCCAGAATATAGTCGGTATCCACACCGTGAGTACGGACGCGCACAATCGGCTCAAACAGGTTCTGCTCTGCGTTGTGGTGGATATCAAACTTCCACAGGCTGCCGTGCTGTTCTTTTTCGTTCAGCTCGGTAATCAACGTATTAACCCAGCGGGTAACGGTCTGCTCGTTCGCCAAATCAGCTTCCGGCAGCGTCGGTTGATAAACCAGTTCTTTCAGCAGCGCTTTCGGGAAACGACGTTCCATACGGCCAATCATTTTCTGCGTCGCGTTGTATTCAGAAACCAGTTTTTCTAACGACTCACCTGAAAGAGCAGGTGCGCTGGCATTAGTGTGCAGCGTTGCACCATCCAGAGCGATAGAAATTTGGTACTGATCCATCGCTTCGTCATCTTTAATATACTGTTCCTGCTTACCTTTTTTCACTTTGTACAGCGGTGGCTGTGCAATGTAAACGTGGCCGCGTTCCACGATTTCCGGCATCTGACGATAGAAGAAGGTCAACAGCAGCGTACGAATATGCGAGCCGTCGACGTCCGCATCGGTCATGATGATGATGCTGTGATAACGCAGTTTGTCCGGGTTGTACTCGTCACGACCGATGCCACAGCCGAGCGCGGTGATCAGCGTTGCCACTTCCTGAGAAGAGAGCATTTTATCAAAGCGCGCTTTCTCGACGTTGAGGATTTTACCCTTCAGCGGCAGAATTGCCTGGTTTTTACGGTTACGGCCCTGCTTCGCAGAACCGCCCGCGGAGTCCCCTTCCACAAGGTACAGTTCGGACAGCGCCGGGTCGCGTTCCTGACAGTCCGCCAGCTTGCCCGGCAGACCCGCTAAGTCCAGCGCGCCTTTACGACGGGTCATTTCACGCGCGCGACGTGCCGCTTCACGGGCACGTGCAGCATCGATAATTTTGCCCACGACGATTTTCGCGTCAGACGGGTTTTCCAGCAGGTATTCGCTCAGCAGTTCGTTCATCTGCTGTTCTACCGCCGATTTCACCTCAGAGGAGACCAGCTTGTCTTTGGTCTGTGAGGAGAACTTCGGATCCGGTACTTTCACGGAAACAACGGCAATCAAGCCTTCACGGGCATCATCACCGGTGGCGCTGACTTTGGCTTTTTTGCTGTAGCCTTCTTTGTCCATGTAGGCGTTCAGGGTACGGGTCATCGCCGCACGGAAGCCTGCAAGGTGAGTACCGCCGTCACGCTGCGGAATGTTGTTGGTGAAGCAGTAGATGTTTTCCTGGAAACCATCGTTCCACTGCAGCGCAACTTCAACGCCGATACCGTCTTTTTCGGTGGAGAAGTAGAAGATATTTGGGTGGATCGGCGTTTTGTTTTTGTTGAGGTATTCAACAAACGCCTTGATGCCGCCTTCGTAGTGGAAATGGTCTTCTTTACCATCGCGCTTGTCGCGCAGACGAATAGAGACGCCGGAGTTCAGGAACGACAGCTCGCGCAGACGCTTAGCCAGAATCTCGTATTCAAACTCAACGACGTTGGTAAAGGTTTCGTGGCTTGGCCAGAAACGTACCTGAGTACCCGTCGCTTCTGTTTCGCCGGTTACCGCCAGCGGCGCCTGCGGCACACCGTGCACGTAAGTTTGCTGATGCACTTTACCTTCGCGGCGAATCACCAGCTCCAGTTTCTGTGACAGGGCGTTTACTACGGACACACCTACGCCGTGCAGACCACCGGAAACTTTATAGGAGTTATCATCGAATTTACCGCCTGCGTGCAGAACGGTCATGATAACTTCCGCCGCCGAAACGCCCTCTTCCGGGTGAATACCGGTTGGGATACCACGGCCATCATCGGTAACGGACACGGAGTTGTCAGCGTGAATCGTTACAACGATATCTTTACAGTGACCCGCGAGCGCTTCGTCGATAGCGTTATCTACCACCTCGAATACCATGTGGTGCAGACCGGTGCCGTCATCCGTGTCGCCGATATACATACCCGGGCGCTTACGCACCGCATCCAGTCCTTTCAGGACTTTGATACTGGAGGAGTCATAAGAATTCGACATCAACGTTTCTCGCTCATTTAAACTTGGGTTAATCCGTTATTTTACCCTTTTCCACGGTGAACATCTTCGAATTTTTGTCCGACATGTCCAGAACGTGTTCAGCGCTGATTGCGCTGACAAAGACCTGAGATTGCGTCGCTTTTAAGCGGCTGGCTAACAGCCCACGACGGGCATCATCAAGTTCAGAGGCAAAATCATCTATCAGGTAGAGACACCGCCGCCCACTTTCGCGGGTGAGGAACTCCCCTTGCGCCAGACGTAAGGCGCACATCAGCAGCTTTAGCTGCCCACGCGACAACGTGTCTTCCACCGGCGCACCGTCAGCGCGAATGCGAAAATCCGCTTTGTGCGGACCGTGCGCGGTGTAGGTCAACATGCGATCGCGTTCAAAACTGCGTTCCAGCACTTCGGCATAATCGGTCTCTTTCTCCCAGCCGCGCTGGAATGAGAAGGAGAGAGAAAATTCGGGTAGAAACTGCTGACAGGTATCCGCCATATCCTGCGCGATACCGGCGCTGTACTCCGCGCGCCAGGTGCTGATTTGTTCCGCCAGCGGGATCAGTTCTTTATCCCACGGACGCAGTTGCTCATAACGACTCACCTGACGCAGGGCCGCGTTGCGCTGCTTGAGCAGTCGCTTCAGATTGCTCCAGGCGGTGAAAAATCCGACTTCATTGTGAAAGCATCCCCAGTCAAGGAATGCTCTTCTGTATTTGGGGCCGCCATTGAGTAAAGTAAACCCCTCTGGCGTGATCAGCTGCATCGGCATCAGGTGCGCCAGTTCCGCAACCTTGTGCCCGTCAGTGCCGTCAATGCGCACTTTGCTGTCGCCCAGTTTATCTTTCGTCAGACCAATCGATGTCTCACGCTCTTCCCCCTGCAAACGCCCGTGTAAAACAAACGACTCCTGCTCGTGGCGAATTACGCGGCCAATCTGCAAACTGCGAAACGCCCGGCCGTGGCCGAGCGTATAGATGGCTTCCAGCACGCTGGTTTTGCCGCTGCCGTTCGCGCCAACCAGGAAGTTAAAGCCAGGGGATAAAGCGAGATCCGCGCTTTCGATATTGCGAAAGTCGCGGATCAACAGACGGGTGAGCGACATTACAGTCTCATTGGCATAACAACATAAGCCGCGCTCTGGCTGGCAGCATCTTCAATCTGTACGCTCGATACGGAATCGGTCAGCAGAATACGAACGTTCTCGCACTTCAGCGCGTTTAGTACGTCCAGTACGTAGCTAACGTTAAAACCGATTTCCAGTTCAGTGCCAGGATAGGAGACATCCAGAATTTCTTCCGCTTCTTCCTGCTCCGGGTTGTTGGCGGTGATTTTCAGCTGGTTTTCACTGACATACAGACGCACGCCGCGGAATTTCTCGTTAGAGAGGATCGCCGCACGAGCAAATGCCTGTTTGAGGATATCGCAACCGGCTTCCAGATGTTTGTCCGGATTCTTCGGCAATACGCGGCGATAATCCGGGAAACGGCCATCAACCAGCTTGGAGGTAAAGATGAAGTCACCCACGTGCGCACGAATGTTGTTGCTGCCAATCTGCACGCGCAGCGGGTTGTCGCCGCCGTCGAGCATACGCATCAGTTCAATCACGCCTTTACGCGGAACGATCACCGAATGGCTGGGTAACTGCTGACCGACAGGCATTGAACAGACCGCCAGGCGGTGACCGTCGGTCGCCACGGTACGCAGCTCTTCCCCTTCGGTTTCAAAAAGCATGCCGTTTAAGTAGTAACGCACGTCCTGATGCGCCATCGAAAACTGCGTGGCTTCAATCAGGCGCTTCATCGTGGCCTGCGGCAGAGTGAATTCGACTTCGCTCTGCCAGTCGTCCAGATTCGGGAAGTCGGCGGCAGGCAGCGTAGACAGCGAGAAACGGCTGCGGCCAGACCGCACCAGCATGCGATCGCCTTCCAGTTGAACGGCAATTTCCGCGCCTTCCGGCAACCCACGGCAAATATCGAAGAATTTACGCGCCGGAACGGTGGTCGCACCAGGTTCATGAGGCTGGATCAGCGCCACGCGCGCCACCATCTCCATTTCGAGATCGGTACCGGTCAGAGAAAGCGCACCGTCAGCAACCTGCAGCAGCAGATTTCCGAGAATAGGCAGTGTAGGACGTCCACCCAGCGGGCCGCTGACCTGCTGAAGCGGTTTTAATAAATGTTCACGTTCAACGGTAAATTTCATAGCGTCACGAAGATAATGTTCTGATTAAATTGGAGAAATCTTCTTTAATATCATGGCTTTCTTCACGCAACTGCTCAATCTTGCGACAGGCATGAAGCACGGTAGTATGGTCACGCCCACCAAACGCGTCGCCAATTTCCGGCAGACTGTGGTTAGTGAGCTCTTTTGCCAGCGCCATCGCCATCTGGCGCGGACGAGCTACCGAGCGAGATCGACGCTTAGAAAGCAGATCCGCAATTTTGATTTTGTAATACTCCGCCACCGTCTTCTGAATATTGTCGATGGTGACCAGCTTTTCCTGTAAAGCCAGCAGATCGCGCAACGCTTCGCGCACGAAATCGATGGTAATCGCCCGGCCGGTAAAATTAGCGTTGGCGATCACGCGGTTCAGTGCGCCTTCCAGCTCACGTACGTTAGAGCGTAGACGCTTGGCAATAAAAAACGCCACTTCACCCGGCAGACGAATGTCGTTTTCGTCGGCTTTTTTCATCAGGATCGCAACGCGCGTTTCCAGCTCAGGCGGCTCGATCGCAACAGTCAGTCCCCAGCCGAAGCGGGATTTCAGACGATCTTCAACGCCGTTGATCTCCTTCGGATAGCGATCCGAAGTCAGGATGATCTGCTGATTGCCTTCCAGCAGGGCGTTAAAGGTGTGGAAAAACTCTTCCTGCGATCGTTCTTTATTCGCGAAGAATTGGATATCGTCAATCAGCAGCGCATCCACGGAACGGTAGTAGCGTTTAAACTCTTCGATCGCGTTGTTTTGCAGGGCCTTAACCATGTCCTGCACAAAACGTTCGGAGTGCATATACACCACTTTCGCGTTTGGCTTACGCGCCATAATACCGTTACCGACAGCGTGCAGAAGGTGGGTTTTACCCAGACCCGTACCGCCATAAAGGAATAACGGATTGTAGGCGCCGCCAGGATTGTCCGCCACCTGACGTGCCGCCGCGCGCGCCAGTTGGTTAGATTTACCTTCAACGAAGTTATCAAACGTGTGTTTGACGTTGACGTTAGAACGATAGGTAGGTTCTGCCGGTGCCGGGACGTTATCCCAGCCTGAGCGCGCCGACGGAGCGGCACGTTGCGGTTGCACTTGCTGAGCCACGTAGGCGGGCGCAACAACGTTGTTCACCGGCGTTTTCAGCGTTTGCGTGACGGGTTTAGTACCGACTTCAAAGCGCAGCTGTGGGGCATCCGCTCCACAGAAGTTATTGAGTAATCCATTAATATTATTAAGGTATTTATCCCTTACCCAATCAAGCACGAAACGGTTTGGCGCATACAAAGCCAGCGTGTTATCGCTCAGTTCCGCCTGCAACGGGCGTATCCACATACTGAACTCTGTGGCTGGTAACTCATCCTGCAATCGGGCAAGACACTGCTGCCAAAGCGAAAGTGACACGGCGGACTCCACTCGAACAAAAGTCGATAAATGACAAAGGCTGAAACATTCATGATTGTTGACGCACATCGACAAGACCCTATGCAAAGGGTGACGTGCGAATTGCTATCTGCAATTTTTACCCGATCAGGATCCATTGAAACGATCAGGACCGCGGATCATAGCGTAAACTGAGAAAGAGATCTTCTGTTTCTCACAGATTCTTCCCGATTTATCCACAGGATGATCCAGAATCGGCTAAGTGTAAACGATCCTGGAG
>NZ_JAHLRC010000120.1:0-10679 GCF_018919545.1 Citrobacter sp. S46_ASV_140 | reverse complement strand
GAACTGGCAGCCTGATGCAGTTAAGTAAGCGCATTTTACTCCAGCAACCACTCTTAATCGCGACGGTCCTGTTGCTGGGCCTTGGTTCGTTGTGCCTCGGACAATATCCGCTGTCGTTAAGAGAAGTCTTTTATCACCTGATGCACTATAGCGACGCTGAAGGGATTGCCGGTCAGGTTATCTGGACGGTCAGGCTACCGCGAATTCTGATGGCGCTGCTAGCGGGTGGGGCGTTGGGGTTATGTGGCGCGACGCTGCAAGGGGTATTTCATAATCCGCTGGTCGACCCGCATATTATTGGCGTGACGTCCGGGGCCGCTTTTGGCGGAACGCTGGCTATTCTGCTCGGCCTGTCGCCGTGGTTGATGATGGGTTCAACGTTTTTCTTCGGTCTGACGGCGCTGGTCCTGGTGTATGCCATTGCTGCGCTGCAGGGGCTGGAGAATACGCTGGTGCTGATCCTGTCGGGTATCATTTTGAGTGGTTTTTTTGCCGCGCTGGTGAGCCTGATTCAGTATCAGGCTGATACCGAAGAAACGTTACCCAATATCGTGTTCTGGCTGCTCGGCAGCTTTGCGACGGCTAACTGGCATAAAGTTCTGCTGTTGGCGATTCCAGTCGGTATCGCTGCGACAGTTTTGTACCAGCTACGCTGGCGGATAAACCTGTTATCACTCAATGATAAAGATGCCCGTTCGCTAGGCGTCGCGGTAGTTCCTCTGCGACGCAGCGTTTTGCTGTGCTGCGCTTGTTTAGTCGCCGCTCAGGTAGCGGTCAGCGGCAGTATCGCCTGGGTTGGGTTGGTTATTCCGCATCTGGCGCGTTTGCTGGTGGGGGTTGATCATCGTCGTCTACTGCCGTGCGCCTTCTGGATGGGAGGCGGTTTTATGATTGTGGTGGATGATATTGCGCGTACCCTGATGCACGCGGAGATACCGCTTGGGATCATCACCGCATTATTCGGCGCGCCGCTGTTTGCTTTTTTACTCATCCGCTCCAGCCGCCGGGGGACATCATGAAACCTGCCGCATTGCGTGTAAATACGCTTACCTATGGATATCGCACGCCGCTATTTGAGCCGCTTACATTCAGTTGTCAGAAAGGTGAGATCTGGGCTGTGCTGGGACGTAACGGTCTGGGTAAAAGTACGCTGCTCGATACGCTAACCGGCACGCTGCCAGCTTTGGACGGCAGCATTGAAATTGACGGCGGGATCGGGATTGTGGCGCAGCATTGCCACCTGCCATTTCCTTATACGGTGAGCGACGTGGTGCTGATGGGGCGGGCACAGCACGTGAAGCTTTTTGCGCAACCCAGCCAGCAGGATCAACTAAGAGCGACCCAGACGCTGGAGCAGTTAAATATTGCCCAGCTTGCTTCCCACTCGTTTAGCTCACTTTCCGGGGGGCAACAGCAACTGGTGATGATAGCCCGGGCGCTGGTGACGGAGTGTCAGACGCTGCTGCTTGATGAGCCGTGCTCCGCGCTGGATCTCGCCAATCAGCAGGTGGTGCTTCAGCTCATCAGCGATCTGGCCCATCTACAGGGATGCAGCATTCTTTTTTCGACCCACGATCCGCTGCATGCGTTACAAATAGCCACCCATACTTTGCTGCTGCTCCCCGAAGGAAAATGGCGGGCAGGGCCAACGGACAGCATTGTGACGGAAGAGAATCTGTTCCTGGCCTATGGCTTACCGCTGCGAAAACTCAGTCTGGAGAACCACCCGACTCCGTTTATCGCACCGCTGTTTTCTGTTCGTCGTTAAGAGGTAAGAATCCGGCGGCGGTAAGAAACGCCTGACCGCCGTTGGAGAGCATGAATTTAACCAGCGCCATCACCTCGTTGGATGCATCGAGCACCGCCAGTTGGTATTCGCAGCGAATATTGTGCTCATCAGGGATAGCTACATAATGCACGTCGGGTTGGGCGCGCAGCGTATTCGCGTAATGCGCGTAGCCGATAAACAGATCGGCCAGTCCCTGGCAAAGGATCCAGGCGCTCGCCAGTTCACCAGACGGGATTTTCACCGTATCACGCCCACCAACCAGCGGGATGGCGCGCGCCCGAAGCTGTTGTCCGAGTCCTGGCTCCAGTACATCCATATTGTCGAAAAATGCCCAGGTATAGTCTCCGGAAGGGTCGCAGCCGGGCGTGGATGTACCTATTCGTAGCGTTGGGTCGCGGAGCAAATCCAGCCAGGCGCCGTTTCGGTTGCTGACCAGACTCAGTTGATTCCAACTAAAGGTTTGCGTGAGGACAGCTTTTTGCAAAACCAGCAGGCGTTGCGGGTGCTCCCGATTGGCTGAGGCAAAGAGCGCACACGGTTCACCGGCTTCAATACGCTCGCGTAATAAACCTGCCGGACCATATTCCACCTTCACGTCTATTCCGCTATGGCGCGAGAACTGGCTTATTAAAGGGGCAAATGCCAGGCGTAAACTGCCCGCGGCAAACAGAATAATGGAAGAGGGCATGGTATCCGATCTCTGACGAAAAAGGGTTTGCGAAGAGGATAAATGATACGCGCTGAGCATAGAGTTTAGAAGGCTTTGGCGCATCGCTTTGTGCCAGCATCATACGGAGTAATGATTAAGCTTAAGGCTACGAACAGGGGAATAAAAAGAAATTATGAGGTGTAACGAAGGGAAATAGCACCAAATCATAGAAATAATTTGGTGCGTCCGAGTGGACTCGAACCACCGACCCCCACCATGTCAAGGTGGTGCTCTAACCAACTGAGCTACGGACGCAAGATGGTGCGTTCAATTGGACTCGAACCAACGACCCCCACCATGTCAAGGTGGTGCTCTAACCAACTGAGCTATGAACGCAACGTTGTAGGTGACAACGGGGACGAATATTAGCGGCACAGACCGAATGAGGCAAGAGGGAAATAGCATTTTTCTTCCTGAACTCACTCGATTGCAGAGTAATTAAGCAAGTTGATTATATTTTGTTGATTTTGCAGCGTGTTTTTTATTCAGGCTGTGCGCTGGGGCATAATGGGGACGGTTTGAATGACAGGTGCGCTCAGACTTTAAGCGCAGCAAGGATCGCGGTTTCTATTTTCTCAGGGGTAGTGAACGGCGCAAAACGCTTGAGCGGTTTGCCGTCACGCCCGATCAGGAACTTAGTGAAATTCCACTTGATACGCCCACCCAGCACGCCGGGTAATTCGTTTTTCAGGTAACGAAACACCGGATGCGTAGCCGCACCGTTGACTTCCACTTTCTCAAATATCGGGAAGCTCACACCGTAGTTGATGTGACAGGTTTGCGAGATTTCGTCGGCCCCGCCGGGCTCCTGATTACCGAACTGGTTGCAGGGGAAACCAAGCACCACCAGACCCTGCGCGGCGTACTTCTTGTAAAGCGCTTCGAGGCCTGCATATTGCGGCGTGAAGCCACAATGGCTAGCAGTATTGACCACCAGAACCAGTTTGCCAGCGTAGTCGGCCATAGAGACGGGCTCACCATGCAGACGGGTGGCTGTAAGTTGATAAAAGGTGATCATGCCGGAATCCTCAAATAAGATCGCATTACTCATTTTATTATGGTCGCAACTGTCTGATTAATAAACTGACCGTTGAAGTGCTGGCGATTTATTATTTTGTCGGGTTATCGCTAATGTTTTTAAACGCGTCACCCCAGCAGCATCGTTAGGTGACGACTAAAAATGGGGGGCGTGACGTTGTGCGCGATTGTCACTGGGACAAACACGTAACAGATATAAAAAAATCCACGCCTGGCGTGGATTTAGAGAGAGTGTGAGAGCAGGGGATTAACGTTCGTGCCTTGCCATTAGCAGTGCCAGGTCGACGAGGCGATTAGAGAATCCCCATTCGTTGTCGTACCACGCCAGAATTTTGACCATATTGCCGCCAATCACCAGCGTTGACAGGCCGTCGATGATGGATGAGCGCGGGTCACCCTGATAGTCGCTTGAGACAAGCGGTTCATCGCTGTAGCCGAGGATCCCTTTCAGTGGCCCTGTCGCGGCGGCGTCACGAAACGCATTATTGACCTCCTCTGCTGTAACATCCCGCTCAAGCGTTACGGTCAGGTCGACAATGGACACCACCGGAACCGGTACGCGCAGCGAGTAACCGGTTAAGCGACCATCCAGCTCCGGGATGACTTTGCCAAGCGCCTTCGCGGCACCGCTGGAGTAGGGGACAATCGACAATGCAGCGGCGCGGGCACCACGAAGATCTTTTTCCGGCTGGTCGTGCAGCGCCTGGCTGTTGGTATAGGCGTGGGTGGTATTCATCAAACCATGCTTAATGCCGAAATGTTGGTGCAAAACCTGTGCGGCAGGTGCCAGACCGTTAGTGGTGCAGCTACCGTTGCTGACGACAAAGTGTTTATCCGCGGAGTAGAGGTGATCGTTAACGCCCATCACGATGGTTAAATCATCGTTCTTACCGGGGGCGGAGATAATCACTCGTTTTGCGCCACCGCTGTGGATATGCACCGCCGCCTTGTCACGTTCAGTGAAGAAGCCGGTTGCTTCAATGACAATATCGACTTCACGCTGACGCCATGGGATGTTGGCTGGGTCGCGTTCGCTGAACACGGTAATGGATTTACCGTTAACCACCAACTGCCCCTCACCGGCGGTGACGTCGGCGTCCAGTTTACCGAGCAGCGAGTCGTATTTCAGCAGATGCGCCAGCGTTTTACTGTCTGTCAGATCGTTGATTGCCACGATCTGGATCTCCGGGTTACCCAGTGCAGCACGCAGTACGTTACGTCCGATACGGCCAAAACCGTTAATACCGACCTTTACCATGATGAACTCCTTATCTGTTGTCTCTGGAGTAAATTTAGGCCGGTCACGGGTTGGCGTAAATGACAAATAAGGATCACTTTACGCCATTTTACGACAATGAAAGCGTTGGCGATATTCACCAGGCGTCAGGTGAAGTTGTTTTTCAAACAGCCGTCGCAGGTTAATGCTGCTGCCAAATCCTGTTTGTTCGGCGATACGCTCCAGCGTCTCGTTGGTCTGCTCCAGACGCTGTCGTGCAGCGGCCAGACGGGCTTCGGCCACATAGCGTGCCGGTGATGCGCCCGTTTCCCGGGTAAACACGCGGGTGAAATTACGTGGGCTCATGGCGACTTTTTCCGCCAGTTTATCCACACTGAGATCGGCGGTCAGGTTCTCAAGCAGCCAAGCGAGCAGATCGTTAATCGGGCCCAGGGTGCTGGTCTGCTGAAGGTTGTAGCGGCTAAACTGGAGTTGTCCCCCGGGACGGCGCAGGTACATGACGAAATCCTGAGCGACGTCGCGCGCCAGACTGAAGCCGTAATCCTCTTCAACTAACGCTAACGTCAGGTCAAAGCCGGAACTGACGCCACCTGATGTCCAGATATGTTCGTCCTGAATATAGAGCGGACCGCTTTCGACGCGCACCTTAGGGAATTCTGCCTGCATAGTTTCCAGTAGCTTCCAGTGGGTGGTGGCTCGTCTGCCGTCCAGCAGCCCGGTTTCTGCCAGCAGCATCGCGCCGCCGCAAATGGATGCAATGCGGCGGGCGTGGGGAGCGGCAAGGCGTAGCCAGTCAACCACCGCAATTCCTTCCTGCGGGTTTTGACCTCTGCCAGTGATGATGATGGTATCGAGAGGTTCGCGAGGGTCTATCTCATGCAGGCGGTGATCTGCCAGTAAATTTAGGCCGGACTGACCATGGATCACCTGATGCGGTTGCGTTGTCGCTAACTGAACCTGGTAACACGTCTTCGTAGCGCCTTTGGGATGCAGGCGGTTGGCCTGCATCAGAATGTCGGCAATACCGGCGGACTCAAACAGCATACCGCCATCGGGAACAATAATGAGTATCTTCTTCATGTCCTGACAAGTAATCTTTTTACACAATAAGTCAATATTACATACTCAACTGGAAAAAGCCTTACCCGTGGCGTAGCGACATTACCGCCACAGGTCGATGGTTTGATGTTGACTCAACGGCGTTGCCTGAGCATCTCCCTTGATTAAGAATAGCGTTGCATTGACCCATTAAACTCACCGCGAGGAGCTGACGCTCCGCTGCACCAAAAATGGACTTGTTCTACAAGTCACTCTCCTGACGAGGTCTTATGAAAATCAGAAGGTTTAGTAATGGAGATGAAATTTCGTTGTTCAGCGTCTTTTTATCTTCTGTACATACCCTCGCATCACACTACTACACACAGGAACAAATAGATGCGTGGGCCCCAATGGATATCGACCCGGAACAATGGGCCAATCATATGAAGGAATTACGCCCCTTTGTTGTTGAAGTGGATGGTGAAATAGCTGGATATGCAGATGTTCAGCCAAATGGGTACATTGACCATTTCTTTGTCTCGGGAACCTACCCGAGACAGGGAGTAGGGACACTACTGATGAATCGCATTCATGAAGAAGCCAGACAACGTGGAATTGGCGAACTGACTTCAAATGTCAGTAAGGCTGCGGAGGCGTTCTTTCTACGACACGGCTTTCATGTTGTGGAACGTGGGTTTCCTGCCTGTCGCGGAGTGACATTACAAAATGCACTGATGCGAAAATATTTGGTGAAAAAATAGAAGATATTTGGGCTAAAGGCCCGCGATCAGCGAGGGCGGACACTCGGCTCTCTGCCGTATGCCATGACAGAGAGCACGCCAGAAATGAATGGATAGTTCTAGTTTGCTTTGCTGTTTTGACGGGATGTGACAATCGTCATTGCTGCCGCCGCCAGAAGTAAGAAACCACTCAAGCCAAAAGTACTGCGCCATCCCAGAGTGTCGAATACCAACCCACCTGCCGTTGAACCCAGTGCAATCGATAGCTGGATCACCGCAACCATTAAGCCACCACCCGCCTCTGCATCTTCGGGTAGTGCCCGCGCTATCCATGTCCACCATCCCGTTGGCGCAGCCGTTGCTAGTAGTCCCCACAGGCTGAGCAATACGGCAACAGCCCAGATGCTGTGTCCAACCAGCAGTAACGCCCCGGCAGTCGCAGCCATAAGCAGGGGGATCATGATTAAAGTCTGATAAAAACTTGTGTTCAGGAATATTGATACGGCCAGTGTGCCGACAAAACCCGCCACGCCTATTGCGAGCAAAATCAGAGAGAGACCAGAAGGGCCTACGCGGGTTACGGTTTCAAGAAAGGGGCGCACGTAGGTAAATAAGGCAAACTGCCCCATGAAGAAGAGCCCGCAGGCCAGGAGTCCCGCAGGGACAATGGTGATGCGGAACAGACGAAGCATAGATCTCTGGGATTTTTGTTTTTTATCGCTTTCCATCGATGGCAGGCTGACCCACTGCCAGATGAACGCGGCTATAGCCAGGGGAACGAGGCATAAAAAAGCCCCTCGCCAGCCCACGGTCGTCCCCAGATAGCTGCAAAGCGGTGCCGCTACAACGGTAGCCAGCGCGTTCCCACCGTTAAAAATCGCCAGCGCGCGGGGAACCTGATGCTGCGGAACGAGCCGAATGGCGGTTGCAGCAGACATGGACCAGAATCCACCAATGACCACCCCAAGCAGGGCCCTCCCTAGCATATAAACCGGATAGCTGGGTGCCAGGGCGACGACTATCCCCGATATGGCCATTAAAACCGTCAGCCCCTGCAGGAGATGTTTTCGGTTCAGATCTCCGGCAATATGGGAGATAGTCAGGCTGGTAATGACCGCCAGCGCGCCAGAGATTGCAATTCCCTGGCCAGCCAGCCCTTCGGTAATGTGTAAATCACTGGCAATAAGCGTAAGCAGGCTGACCGGCATAAACTCGGAAGCGATCAGCACAAACACGCACAGCGTCATGGCAAACACGCCCCCCCAATGCGCATGCTTTTTTTCGTAATGCGGTTTTAGTCTTACTGTGGACATTATCAGATCTCTTAATATCGAATCGGCCAGGTTCAGGCGCAGTCCGGACAGACGTCATTCAGGAAATAACGTCAAAACATGGATGAAAATGATCTGCAGGCGATTTACAGCCGCCTGCAAATATCAGGCGGCTTGGGGCGGTTATCTTAGGTTGGTATTGAAAAACTGCTCAAATTTAGCAAACGGAATCTTACCCGCAACGTTGTCGTACAGATCAACATGATTTGCCCCCGGGACAATCACCAGCTCTTTCTCATTGCTGCCGATCGCCCTAAAGGCATCTTCAGCAAAATAGCGTGAATGGGCTTTTTCGCCGGTCACGATAAGCGTGGGGATAGTGACTTCATTGGCGTAGCTCAGCAGCGGCATATTCATAAATGACAGCGGCATCGTCGCATTCCAGGCCCCAGTTGAGTTGACCGAACGCGCATGGAAACCACGCGGCATGCGATAATAATCAAAGAATTCTTTCAGAACCGGATTGGGATTTGCGGGTAACGTTTCTGGCAGAATACGTTTCGACGTACTGACGTTCCCCTTTTCATCAACATAAATGTCATGCCCGCCGGGCGCGAAAGCTCCGTTCTTCGCATCTTCCCAGCGCTGTGCGTTCAGATACTGTAATACGGCGCGACGATCCGCAGTGGTATAACGGTCTTTACCATCACCTACGCCATGCCCCATCGCACGGCTCATGTCATACATCACACTGGTCGCCACCGCTTTCACGCGGGTATCCATCGCGGCGTCGTTTAAGGCCATCCCGCCCCATCCGCAGATACCCAGTAATCCGATACGATTTCGATCAACCTCTTTTTGCAGGCCAAGGAAATCAACAGCCGCGCTGAAATCCTCGGTGTTGATATCCGGAGAGGCAACGTTACGTGGATAGCCACCGCTTTCCCCCGTATATGAAGGGTCAAAAGCCAGTGTAACAAATCCCTGCTCAGCCAACGTCTGCGCATACAGACCGCTGGACTGCTCTTTCACCGCGCCGAAAGGCCCGCTGATGGCAATGGCTGCCAGTTTGCGCTCGCCGCGATCCTTTGGAATGTAGAGATCACCGACCAGGGTGATCCCGAAGCGGTTCTGAAAGGTTACTTTACGGTGATTAATTTTCGTACTTTTAGCGAAGGTTTTATCCCATGTCTCGACCAGTGAAACTGGCGCGTTCGGATTGGTTGTATTGGCATAACTCATCGTTGTAACTCCACTTAATGATGCGCAGAGCAGCATGGCTGGTATCGCGGCTGTCAGTTTTTTGGTGAAGGCAGTCATCAAAATCCCCTCATAAAACGTGATAGATACAGGTTTCATACGGACAACACTGCTGTGCTTTGTTGCAATGCGAGCATTATAGTGAGCAGTAATAGTGCTTATTAGAGGGGTAAAATTGCTAGAATTAATACCATATTGTTCTAAATGGTGATGCGATAGCGAGGGAAACGTGATGGCGAAACGGGAAAACTATAATGATTTATACCTGTTCATGCAGGTGGTGCGGGAAGGGAGTTTTACCGCTGCGGCGCAACGACTCGGCCTGGCACAATCAGGTATAAGCCGTTCTGTACGCGAACTTGAAGAAAGACTGGGCGTTCAGCTTCTGGCTCGCACTACGCGTAGGCTATCGCTCACACATGCCGGCGAACAGCTCTACCGGACCATTGAGTCAGGATTCGACGCTTTAGATATGGGGCTTGCCACGCTGGCCCATTATCGCCAGTCCCCGTCAGGTACGGTACGGATTAATGCCAGTCAGCACGCTATTGATAAACTGCTCCTGCCAAAGCTTGCGGTGTTTAAGCAACGCTATCCTGACATCCGGCTGGAACTCATTAGCGAAAGTCGGTTTGTCGATATTATTGCGGAAAGATTCGATGCCGGTGTACGTCTCGGACCGGAAGTTGGCGGTGGCATGATAGCGGTCCGTATTTCCCCCGACATGGAGATGGCCATTGTTGGTACGCCAGAACACTTTCGCCGCTATGGCTTTCCACAAGTCCCGGCAGATTTGGCGGTTCATCCCTGCATCGCTTATCAATTTGGCGATGGAAGCCTCTATACATGGGAGCTTCAACAGGATGGTAAAAAAATAACGCATCAGCCGCAGGGACAATGGGCTTTTGCTGACAGTTATATGGAAGCCAAAGCCGCCAGACTGGGGCTGGGGCTGGCTTATGTTCCGGAAGAACTGGTGTCCGATGATTTAGAAGAGGGGTCGCTCATCAGAGTTTTACAACGCTACAGTCAACGCCTGGAAGGCTCATTTCTCTATTATCCGCACCGCAATGTGTCTCCCGCTCTGCGAGCAGTTATCGATACACTGAGAATTTATGAATGAAGGCCAGGCTGCACACGTGTCAGGGTAACGGGTCTGAGCGAGGAGCGGGCCTTATATACACATCCCCATTAACTTGAGTATGCTCCTCTGTGAATTTGTTTCGAAAATGATGTCGCTGATGTGTTTCATTCCCTGCTTTTTATAGAATTTTTGAGCACGTTCATTTTGTTCAAGAACCTCCAGCCATAAATATTTTTTCCCCTGACTTCGGGCAAGATCTATGACTTTATTAAACATTAGTTGACCGTAATGCTGATTCGTTTTGGTTGGGGCAAGGTAGAGTTTATTAAGTAAAACACCGCTGATGTCTGTATTCGGGATAGTTGCTTGCCATGTCAGCTTCACAAAACCAATCGGCTGCTCGATTTCAACTATATACCAGCTAATGTTTTTATCATTAATACTCTGCTCAATAACAGGAAGTGAATATTCACCCTCCAAATAATTATCAAATTCTGATTCTGACTTCCACAT
>NZ_JAHLRC010000011.1:0-72679 GCF_018919545.1 Citrobacter sp. S46_ASV_140 | reverse complement strand
TCATATGGTTAGAGATATGAAACATACTGTTGAAGTCATGATCCCGGAAGCGGAGATCAAAGCGCGTATTGCTGAACTGGGACGTCAGATTAACGAACGTTACAAGGACAGCGGCAGCGATATGGTGCTGGTTGGTCTGTTACGCGGCTCATTTATGTTTATGGCCGACCTGTGCCGTGAAGTGCATGTCTCCCACGAAGTCGATTTCATGACTGCTTCCAGCTATGGCAGCGGAATGTCCACCACGCGCGATGTTAAAATCCTGAAAGACCTGGATGAAGACATTCGTGGCAAGGACGTGCTGATTGTCGAAGACATCATCGACTCCGGTAACACGTTGTCCAAAGTGCGTGAGATTCTGAGCCTGCGCGAGCCGAAATCCCTGGCTATTTGTACGCTGCTGGACAAACCTACCCGTCGTGAAGTGGATGTTCCGGTTGAGTTTATCGGATTCTCTATCCCAGATGAGTTTGTTGTCGGCTATGGCATTGACTATGCCCAGCGTTATCGCCATCTGCCGTACGTTGGCAAAGTGGTGCTGCTGGACGAGTAATGTCGGGAGCGCCTGATGGCGCTTTGCTTATTCGGCCTGCACGATACTTCCCCGCAGGCCGAAAAGCGACTTAAGCGTCGCTGCCGCTTGTTGGTATCTGCTTGTGATTGGTATGTTTCTGGCTGAGGTTAGACAGCCCCTGGCGATAGCGCTGCTCCAGCGTCTCGCGACTGGTGGCGGTGACGTCCAGATCGCGCAGCAGGCCATCATGAATACCGTAAGCCCAGCCGTGAATGGTAACTTTCTGACCGCGCTTCCAGGCTGAACGCATGATGGTTGAGTGGCCCAAGTTGTAGACCTGCTCCATTACATTCAGTTCGCACAGGGTGTCAATGCGACGTTCCTGCGGCATTTCGCCCAGCAGTGAACTGTGTTTAAACCAGATATCGCGAATATGCAGTAACCAGTTATCAATCAGCCCCTGTTCTTTATTTTCAATAGCCGCCTGTACGCCACCACATCCATAGTGGCCGCAAATAATAATATGTTCCACTTCCAGCACATCCACCGCATACTGAACCACTGAGAGACAGTTCAGGTCGGTGTGAATAACCAGATTGGCAACATTACGGTGAACAAATAATTCACCCGGCTCAAGACCGGTTAAACGTTCTGCGGGAACGCGACTGTCGGAACATCCAATCCATAAAAAGCGCGGATTTTGTGCGTGAGTCAGCGTTTCAAAAAATCCGGGATCCTCTTCTACCAGCATCTTTGACCATAGCGCGTTGTTGCTGATGAGTGTATCTATGTCTTTCATGGAGGCTGTAACCAATTGAATTGCGTTGCGCTAATATAGGTTAACTCCTGATTTATTAAAACCAAATATCAAGCATTAGAATGTAAGGTAAGTAAAAAACCATGACCATTGCTCTGGAACTTCAACAACTTAAAAAAACCTATCCCGGTGGCGTTCAGGCGTTACGCGGAATAGATTTGCAAGTCGAAGCGGGGGATTTTTATGCGCTTTTGGGACCGAATGGCGCAGGCAAGTCCACCACCATCGGGATAATCAGCTCGCTGGTGAATAAAACCTCTGGGCGGGTGAGCGTCTTCGGATACGATCTTGAAAAAGATACCGTTAATGCGAAACGCCAGCTTGGTCTGGTACCGCAGGAGTTTAACTTTAACCCGTTTGAAACCGTGCAGCAGATCGTAGTCAACCAGGCGGGTTATTACGGCGTTGAGTATAAAGAGGCGGTCAAACGCAGCGAACTATATTTAAAGCAGCTCGATTTATGGGAAAAACGTAACGAGCGCGCGCGCATGCTCTCCGGCGGGATGAAACGCCGTCTGATGATTGCCCGCGCACTAATGCACGAGCCTAAATTACTCATCCTTGATGAACCGACGGCGGGGGTCGACATTGAGCTGCGTCGTTCAATGTGGGGTTTTTTAAAGGATTTAAACGACAAAGGCACCACGATTATTCTGACCACTCACTATCTCGAAGAAGCGGAAATGCTGTGTCGCAACATCGGCATTATTCAGCACGGCGAGCTGGTGGAAAACACCTCGATGAAGAGCCTGCTCTCTAAGCTGAAATCCGAGACCTTTATTCTCGATCTGGCACCGAAAAGCCCGCTGCCAAAACTGGAGGGCTATCAATACCGGCTGGTGGATACCTCCACGCTGGAAGTGGAAGTCCTGCGTGAACAGGGGGTCAACAGCGTGTTCTCACAGCTGAGCGCCCAGGGCATTCAGGTATTGAGTATGCGAAACAAAGCGAACCGACTGGAAGAACTGTTTGTTTCTCTGGTGCATGAAAAACAAGGAGATCGCGCATGATGCAGCTTTATTGGGTTGCGCTGAAAAGCATCTGGGCGAAAGAGATCCACCGCTTTATGCGTATCTGGGTCCAGACTCTGGTTCCTCCCGTCATTACTATGACGCTCTATTTTATAATCTTTGGTAACCTGATCGGCTCGCGAATCGGCGAAATGCATGGTTTTAGCTACATGCAGTTTATCGTGCCAGGGCTGATTATGATGGCGGTAATTACCAACTCGTACGCCAACGTGGCATCGTCATTCTTCAGCGCCAAGTTTCAACGCAACATTGAAGAGCTACTGGTCGCTCCGGTACCGACGCACGTGATCATCGCCGGTTTTGTTGGCGGCGGCGTGGCGCGTGGCCTGTGCGTAGGGATCCTGGTAACAGCGATTTCGCTGTTCTTCGTGCCGTTCCAGGTGCATTCCTGGGTCTTTGTGGCGCTTACGCTGGTGTTAACAGCGGTGCTGTTTTCGCTGGCCGGTCTGTTGAACGCGGTTTTCGCTAAAACCTTTGACGATATCAGCCTGATCCCAACCTTCGTGCTGACTCCGCTGACCTATCTGGGCGGCGTTTTCTATTCGTTAACGCTGCTGCCGCCATTCTGGCAGGGACTGTCCCATCTGAACCCGATTGTCTACATGATTAGCGGTTTCCGTTACGGCTTCCTGGGGATCCACGATGTTCCGCTGGTCACCACCTTTGGCGTGCTGGTGGTGTTTATCGCAGCATTTTATTTGCTGTGCTGGTACCTGATTCAGCGCGGACGCGGCCTGCGCAGCTAAGTCTTTCTTCCTCTCCTTACCAGGGAGAGGAAGACTTTTGATGCTTATCACCATTACGGATTTATCACCCTGATAAACTACTTGCCTGCTAAGGAGGTAGGCAATGCTAGGTTGGGTAATTACCTGTCATGATGATAAGGCACAGGATATGCTGCATCGTCTGGAGAAAAAGTACGGCCCGTTGGTTCAATGCCAGGCGGTGAGTTTTTGGCGTGGGCTTAGCTCGAATATGCTAAGCCGCATGATGTGTCATGCCCTGCATGCTACAGACTCTGGCGAGGGTGTGATATTCCTGACGGATATGGCCGGGGCCGCGCCTTACCGCGTGGCTTCGTTAATGAGCCATAAACATCCCCAGTGTGAAGTGATTTCAGGTATCAGTTATCCATTGCTTGAGCGAATGCTTTCGTCGCGGGAATCGATGAGCAGTTCTGCGTTTCGTGATAGCATCGTTGCGCTTGGCGGGCCCGAAGTCTCTAGCCTCTGGCATCAACAACAGAAAAATCCCCCCTTCGTGTTGAAGCATGATTTGTATGAGTATTAATCATTGGTATTGATGGCGCTTTTGCTACAATAGCCGGGGTTTCTCGCCTCGGTTATCTCATATGGTGATGCGCGTTCTGCTTGTTTTATTGCTCCTGTTTTCTGGCAGCATAGCTGCGGCTTTGCCTGCTCGCTACATGCAAACCACCGAAGCGGCCGCCGTGTGGGCGCAGATTGGCAACAAGATGGTGACGGTAGGAAATATTCGCGCCGGGCAGATCCTCGCCGTTGAGCCAATTGCGGCAGACTATTACGAATTTACCTTTGGTTTTGGTACCGGGTTTATTGATAAGGGGCATCTGGAGCCAGTGCAGGGGCGGCAGAAAGTCGACGATGGTCTGGGCGATCTCAATAAACCCCTCAGCAACCAAAGCCTGATCACCTGGAAAGATACGCCGGTTTATAACGCTCCGGATGTTGGTAGCGCCCCGTTTGGCGTGCTGGCGGATAATCTGCGTTATCCGGTTATCAGCAAGCTTAAAGACCGTCTCAACCAAACCTGGTACCAGATCCGTATTGGCGGCAGACTGGCCTATATCAGCGCTCTGGATGCGCAGGAAGACAACGGTATCCCGGTGTTAACCTATCACCATATTCTGCGCGATGAAGAGAATACCCGTTTTCGCCACACCTCTACGACAACCTCCGTACGCGCCTTCAGCAACCAGATGGCCTGGCTACAGGACCGCGGCTACACCACGTTGACGATGTACCAACTGGAAGGCTATGTTCGCAACAATATGAATCTCCCGGCGCGGGCGGTGGTGCTGACTTTTGATGATGGTCTGAAGTCGGTGAGTCGTTATGCTTACCCGATTCTGAAGCAGCACGGCATGAAGGCAACGGCGTTTATTATCTCTTCACGTATCAAGCGCCACCCGCAGAAGTGGGATCCGAAATCACTGCAGTTCATGAGCATCGCGGAACTGAATGAGATCAAAGACGTGTTCGACTTCCAGTCGCATACCCATTTTTTACATCGGGTTGATGCGAATCACCGGCCAATCCTGCTGAGTCGCAGCTATCACAATATTCTGTTTGATTTTGCCCGTTCGCGTCGGGCGTTGTCTCAGTTTAACCCTCACGTTCTTTATCTTTCGTACCCGTTTGGCGGCTATAACGCCACGGCAGTAAAAGCGGCAGGCGACGCGGGATTCCACATGGCGGTCACCACGGTGAGAGGGAAGGTTAAACCGGGGGATAATCCGTTCTTATTGAAAAGACTTTATATTTTAAGAACGGATTCGCTGGAGACGATGTCGCGGCTGATAAGTAATCAGCCGCAGGGGTAAGGGCTGTCAGGCAACCTGTACCGGAATGGCTTTCGCGGTGCGCTTCATTTCGTTGTCGCCTTCAAAATAGGCCACTTTCGGACGCCAGGTGCGGGCTTCTTCATCAGACATGGTGACGAAGCTGGCGATAATCACAATGTCGCCGACTTCAGCACAGTGTGCCGCTGCGCCGTTCACCGAGATGATTCTGGAGCCGCGTTCAGCCGCAATCGCGTAGGTTGAGAAACGTTTACCGTTGGTCACGTTCCAGATATCAATAGCTTCGTTTTCCAGAATACCAGAGGCATCGAGGAAATCCTGGTCGATGGCGCAGGAGCCTTCGTAGTGCAGGTCCGCCTGCGTGACTTTTACGCGGTGGAGCTTGCCTTGCAGCATGGTGCGAATCATAACTTCTATACCCTGTCGTTTACCTTGGCTAAGCAGGCACTACTGGCCTGCTTTGAGAAATTCTCAGGCAGTATTGCCTGATTTTTAACCCCTGTCTACTGGGCTAATGTAACGCTTTGATTATCGATCAGACGTGCCTGACCCAGCCAGGCGGCGGCCAGAATCACCGCGCGTTTACTGGTTTCCGTCAGCTCCAGCAGCGTGTCGGCATCACGAATCTGAATATCGTCGGCACGGAAGCCTTTTTCATTCAGTTCCTGCTCGGCAATGGCAATAATCTCTTCCTGGTCACGATGGCCGGCAAGCAGCTTTTCAGCGATGCCGTTCATCACTTTGTGCAGACCCGGCGCAATTTTTCGCTGCTCTGCGGTCAGATAGCCGTTACGTGAGCTAAGCGCCAGACCGTCTTTGGCGCGAATAATCGGCACGCCAACGATCTCAATGTCATAACCCAGATCCGCCACCATTTTGCGGAGCAGTGCGAGCTGCTGGAAATCTTTCTCGCCAAAGCAGGCGATATCTGGCTGGATCAGGTTGAACAGCTTGCTGACGATAGTGGAAACGCCACGGAAGTGGCCTGGACGGCTGGCGCCTTCCAGCATGGTGGAGAGACCGGGAACTTCAACGAACGTCTGGCCTTCCAGCCCCTGCGGGTAGATTTCCTCAACGGCTGGCGCAAAAACATAATCGACTTTACGCTTGTTCAGCTTTTCACAATCTTCCTGCAGCGTGCGTGGATAACGCACCAGATCGTCCGGTCGGTCAAACTGCATCGGGTTGACGAAAATGCTGACGATCACCACATCAGCCCGCGCTTTTGCCTCATCGACCAGCTTCATATGGCCGTCGTGCAGGTTGCCCATGGTGGGAACCAGAGCGACGCGTTTGCCTTCCTGACGCAGACGACGAATATGCTGGCGCAGCAGCGGCAGGGTTTCAATGATTAACACGACAAGACTCCTTGAGTTGCCTGAGGAACCGTAGGCCGGATAAGGCGTTTACGCCGCCATCCGGCAACATGCAGCGAACCGCCTGATGGCGCTACGCTTTTCAGGCCGATATATGGCCTGAAAAATTAGTGGAAACTGTGTTCTTCGCCCGGATAAACGCCGGACTCCACTTCAGCCATATACTGCCGCACTGCGGCGCGCATGTCGCCTGCTTCATTGAGGAAATTCTTCGCAAATTTCGGGATGTGGCCACCGGTAATACCAAAGGCATCGTGCATGACGAGGATTTGTCCATCGGTGACGTTACCTGCGCCGATGCCGATAACCGGAATCGACAGCGCTTCGGTGACGCGCTTCGCCAGCTCAACCGGCACGCACTCCAGCACCAGCAACTGAGCGCCAGCGGCTTCTAAGGCCAGCGCGTCATCCAGCAATACCTGCCCGGCGTCGCCGCGGCCCTGAATTTTATAGCCGCCGAAAATATTCACCGACTGCGGTGTTAATCCCAGATGACCGCAAACCGGTACGGCGCGTTCGGTGAGCATTTTTACCGTATCCACCAGCCAGGCGCCGCCTTCAATTTTGACCATATTAGCGCCCGCCCGCATCACCACAGCGGCGTTTTCAAATGCTTGTTCCGGCGTGGCGTAAGCCATAAATGGCAGGTCGGAGAGCAGCAGACAGTTGGGAGCGCCACGACGTACGGCACGAGTGTGGTAAGCAATATCTTCAACGGTGACCGGTAGGGTGGAGTCATGCCCCTGAATCGTCATGCCCAGCGAGTCGCCAACCAGCATCACATTGATGCCTTCGTCGGCAAATAACTTAGCAAAGCTGTAGTCGTAGGCGGTAATGGTTGCGAAGCGTTTTTTCTCTTGCTTGCATTTCTGCAGCAGTGAAATGGTGGTGGGTTTCATAACATTTCCTGATGATGAAAGTCATATTTATCGGCATTCTAACAGTCACATTCAGGGGGGCAATTGTTTTAAGCAACCGTTTGGCACTAAAGTAGTAAACGCGGAAGGGGAGAGGATACTTTACCAGTGTGCAGGTTTTGCGGCACCAAGATGGGTGAGGAGCTGATGCAGGCTGATACCCTCCGGGAAGATAAGCTCAGGTGCGATTTCAGCGAGCGGCCACAGCATAAAACCACGGTTTTTCATGTCGTAGTGCGGCACGGTCAGACGTTCGGTGTTAATCACTTCATCGCCAAACAGCATAATATCGAGGTCCAGAGTGCGCGGCCCCCAGCGTTCGGCTTTACGTACGCGTCCCTGTTGCAGCTCAATGCGTTGGGTATGATTAAGCAATTCTTCGGGAGCGAGAGTGGTTTCCAGCGCCACGGCGGCGTTCAGGTAATCTGGCTGATCCTGTGGGCCTAATGGCGGTGTGCGGTAAAAGGAGGAAACAGCGACGATACGACTGTCGGGAATGTCGCCAATCGCTTTTACGGCAGCATTAACCTGCTCCAGAGGAGAGGCCAGATTACTGCCGAGAGCGATATAGGCGATGGTCACGCGGAACCTTCACGGCGCGGGGCGCGTTTACGCGGGCGACGATGACGACGGCGTTCCGGTTCTTCGTCGAGTTCGTTGAGCATGCCTTTTTGTTCCGGCGGTGCTGAAACCTGGAATTCTCCCCACCACTGCGCCAGACGCTGCAGTTCAGCGTTGTTTTCCACTTCGGCACGCAGGGCCAGCAGATCGTAAGCGGCGCGGAACTTCGGATGCTCCATCAGCTTCCAGGCGCGTTTGCCCTGGCGACGAGACATGCGTAGCTGCAACTGCCAGATATCACGGGTCAGCGAGGTCAGACGTTTCGGGATCGCCAGCGAGCGGCAGGCTTCATCCAGTACGTCGTTCATCGCCAGTGCGAAGGCATCGTAGTAAGCCAGACCGCTTTCCTGGGCAATTTTCTGCGCAGCTTCCAGTAACGGATACCAGAACATGGCGGCGAACAAGAACGCCGGGTTAACGCGCATATCATTGTGGATGCGGTTATCGGTATTCTTCAGCACCTGAGCGATGATGCGTTCCATTGGGCTGTCACCGTCTTCGGTGAAATAGCGCGTAATGGTGGGGAACAGCGGCTGGAACAGGCTGTACTCACGCAGTTTTTTATAGGTTTCATACCCATAGCCCGCCTGTAACAGTTTGAGTGTTTCTTCAAACAGGCGTGCGGGGGGAATATCGTTAAGCAGTGTTGCCAGACGCGGGATTGGCTCAGCGGTTTCCGGGCTGATACGCATGTCGAGCTTGGCGGCAAAGCGCACGGCCCGCAGCATACGTACAGGGTCTTCGCGGTAGCGCGTTTCCGGATTACCGATCAGGCGAACGATGCCCTCTTCGAGATCCTGCATGCCACCAACGTAATCACGCACGGTGAAATCGGCCACGCTGTAATACAGGCTGTTAATCGTGAAGTCGCGACGCTGGGCATCTTCTTCGATGGAGCCGAAGATGTTGTCGCGCAGCAGCATACCGTTTTGTCCGCGCTGTGAGGTTGTGCGATCGGACTCGCTGCCTTCATGATGACCACGGAAAGTTGCCACTTCGATAATTTCCGGGCCAAACATGACATGGGCCAGACGGAAACGGCGACCAACCAGACGACAGTTACGAAACAGTTTTCGCACCTGATCTGGCGTGGCGTTAGTCGTGACATCAAAATCTTTCGGCTTTTTGCCCAGCAAAAGATCGCGTACGCCTCCGCCAACCAGCCATGCCTCGTATCCGGCCTTATTGAGCCTGTACATTACCTTCAGGGCATTTTCACTGATATCTTTGCGGGAGATAGAGTGCTGCTCACGCGGGATTACCGTCATGTGTGGACGGGCAACGGCGAGCTCGGCCTCGCGCTCCTCGCGGCTTAGCACCTTGCGGCAAAAATTAGCGACTCGGGTAAAAATAGTGCACCTCGGTAGTGTCAAACTTCAATCAGAACAAGTGTTGCTGTGTAAAAATAGCGGCTAATCATAGCTCAGCATGATGCATTTGAGAATGGCGGATTTACGATCGCCGATTCTGGCACCGCTGTCAGACTCCAGTTTTCAATGGCAAACGTGAGAATCTGATCCACGCGCATCTCCTGCCACGGGATATCGGAGTGCTGGCCGAGAAAGCGCAGCGCAGCAACAATCACCGGGCGTGGATCGCCTTGCGGCAGTGCAGGTGCATGATTTTGTTTTGAAAGTTTAGCGCCTTGTTCGTTGAGCGCCAGCGGCAGATGAATATAGTCCGGCGCTTGCCAGCCGAACTGTTGATACAACGAAATTTGCCGTACCGTCGGTTCGATAAGATCGGCACCGCGCACAATTTCCGTCACGCCCTGGAAGTGGTCGTCCACCACCACCGCGAGGTTATAGGCAAACAGCCCGTCGCGACGGTGAATAATAAAATCTTCCCTTGCAAGCCGCGGATCAGCCTGAATCACACCGCGCAGTTGGTCCGTAAACTGCATCACCGGATGGCGTTGCTTAATGCGGACCGCCGCCTGTTCAGGCCCGTGGCGTAGCTCACGGCAATGACCGTCGTAAATACCGCCGACGCTTTGAATACGCGCGCGTGTACAGGTGCAGTAATAGCTCAGATCCTGCTGATGCAGCCAGGCTAGCGCCTCGCGGTAGGCGTCATGACGCTGGGATTGCCATAAAATATCGCCATCCCAGTGCAGTCCGTAATGTTCCAGCTGACGCAGAATCGTGTCTGCAGCACCGGGAACTTCACGAGGGGGGTCAATATCTTCAATGCGTACCCGCCAGATTCCGCGACGAGCACGGGCCTGCAGGTAACTCCCGAGGGCGGCAATCAGTGAACCAAAATGGAGTTCGCCAGAGGGGGAAGGGGCGAAGCGGCCAATATAATGTGAATCGCTCATTTTGCGGGCTAACAAATAATAAGGCGGGAGAAGCTCCCGCCTGAAGTAAACGTGGTAAAAATGACCGGAATTAACCTGCCATTTGTTTTTCGCGGATTTCTGCCAGCGTTTTACAGTCGATGCACAGATCGGCTGTCGGACGCGCTTCCAGACGGCGAATACCAATTTCTACGCCGCATGATTCGCAGTAGCCGAAATCTTCGTCTTCTACTTTCTTCAGCGTCTTCTCGATCTTTTTGATCAGTTTGCGCTCACGATCACGGTTACGCAGCTCAAGGCTGAATTCTTCTTCCTGTGCGGCGCGGTCCACCGGATCAGGGAAGTTAGCCGCTTCGTCTTGCATATGAGATACGGTGCGATCAACTTCATCCCTAAGTTGATTACGCCATGCCTCAAGAATACGCCTGAAGTGCGACAGCTGGGCTTCGTTCATATACTCTTCGCCCGGTTTCTCCTGGTACGGCTCCACCCCAGCGATGGCGAGAATACTCAGGGACGATGTTTTACGGTTTTGCCCTTCTTGCATGTTGCTTCTCCTTAACACGCACTATCGATCCCCATGTTCGGGGGAAAAATCAGGTCGCTATAAATAGCAGATGCTTTTCCGGATAGCAATTATCTAAACGTAACACTTGACAACCCTGTGAGGAAAAGCGTATTTGCCCACGCGCCCAGAATACTAATTAACCGAATGTTTACACCATTACAAGGTAATGGGCAACGGCTCTTTAAGAGTCATACCATGGGCAGAAAGTTCCGCTTTATAAACCAGAATTTCTACCCCCTTAAGCTGTGCTTCAACTAATAATTGCGCATATTTTGCATCGATATGGCGCGCGGGTGAAAACCGTGTAATGGCTGAATGCAACACCGCGAAAAATATCACCGCGCGCTTGCCTTCGGCCGCTACGCTCATCAATTCCCGAAGATGTTTCTGACCTCGTTCAGTGATGGCATCGGGAAAATAACCCTGATCTTTTTCCGCCAACGTGACTGATTTCACTTCAATATAGCAGTCAGGTCGGGAATCCGCCTGTAACAAAAAGTCGATGCGGCTCCCTTCGGCGCCGTATTTTACTTCACTTTTCAAGGTGCTGTAGTCTGAAACTTCCGAAATTAACGAACGCTGAATAGCCTCTTTCGTTAATCTATTGGCCCACAGCGTGTTAACACAAATAAGTGCACCGGATTGGGTTTGCGTTAATTCCCAGGTATGTGGATATTTTCGTTTGGTATTTTCTGATGTCGAATACCAGACAGTATCTCCCGGCGTTGCGCAGCCGGTCATGGCTCCCGTATTGGGGCAGTGTAGCGTTAACGTTGTGCCATCCGGTGTGATCACATCCGCTAAAAAACGCTTATAGCGCTGAATGAGCGTTGCAGGTTGTAAAGGTGGAGAAAATTGCATGAACAGTTCCTTTGATTATTCAGTCAGCGTCCAGCGTTGCAACTGCGTGTAACGCGTGCGTCCTCGCATGAATGAGGAGGAATAAAGCCCAAACTCCGTTACCGGAAACGACCAGCCAAACCCTGGCGGAGGGATAGATACCGCGTGACCGGCGTCACGCAGCATCGTGATATGCGGGTGAAACGGCTGCGGGCTCTGGTGGCACCCACTGCGTGCGGCTTGTGCCCGCAACATGTTCGCCAACTGCAGCAGCCCGCGCGGCGGCTGACGCATTCCCAACCACACGACTCGCGAGCGCAGCCATTGCCCGGCATCGTCGAGTTTGAGCGTAAAACCCGGCTGGCGAATACGCCCCGCAAGCTGCATTAACGCATGCTGCTTCTCAGCGCTGACGTCGCCCAAAAAGGCGAGCGTCAGATGCAGATTATCGGCGGCGACGGGACGACCCGCTTCAGGGGGGAACTGCGCGGCCCGCCAGTGGATTAACTGCTCCCGAACCTCGCCAGGCAATTCAATCGCAAAGAACAGCCTTTTTGGCTCAGACATGATGGATACTCGGTTATGAATTAACGCGATGCTACAATGCAGCGCGAAGAATGTTAACCCTCTGGAGCCATTTGTGACGTCGTTGCCCGTTGCCGCCGTAGTGCCTGAACTACTTACCGCCCTTGATGCCTCGTCGCAGGTTTTGCTGACGGCGCCGACCGGTGCCGGGAAATCAACCTGGCTGCCGTTGCGACTCCTTGAACATCGCGGTATCAAGGGACGGATTATTTTGCTGGAGCCGCGGCGTCTGGCAGCACGCAATGTGGCGCAGCGGTTGGCGGAATTGCTGAATGAAAAGCCTGGCGAGACCGTGGGGTATCGCATGCGTGCGCAAAGCTGTGTAGGGCCGCTGACCCGCCTTGAGGTGGTGACGGAGGGGGTTTTGACGCGCATGATCCAGCGCGACCCCGAATTGACGGGCGTTGGGCTGGTCATCCTCGACGAATTTCACGAGCGGAGTTTGCAGGCCGACCTGGCGCTGGCGCTGTTGCTGGATGTGCAGCAAGGGCTGCGTGACGATCTGAAACTGTTGATCATGTCCGCCACTTTGGACAACGGACGTTTGCAGCAGATGTTGCCCGATGCGCCGACGATCGTTTCTGAAGGCCGCGCATTTCCCGTTGAGCGACGATATCAGCCGTTGGCGGCGCATCTGCGTTTTGCTGAAGCGGTAGCGGTAGCGACGGCAGAACTCCTGCGCCATGACAGCGGGTCGCTGCTGCTGTTTTTACCGGGTGTAGGGGAAATCCAGCGCGTGCAGGAGCAACTGGCAACGCGTGTGGGCAGCGATGTGTTGTTGTGCCCACTGTACGGCGCGCTGACGCTTGCCGAGCAGCGTCAGGCGATTTTGCCCGCGCCGCAAGGCAAGCGCAAAGTGGTGCTGGCGACCAATATTGCCGAAACCAGCTTAACGATCGAAGGCATCCGATTGGTGGTGGACAGCGCCCAGGAGCGCGTGGCGCGCTATGATGCGCGTACCGGTTTAACGCGACTGATTACCCAACGCATAAGCCAGGCCTCGATGACCCAGCGAGCGGGACGCGCGGGCCGTCTGGAACCCGGTATCTGCCTACATTTACTTGCCAAAGATCAGGCGGAAAGAGCGGCGGCACAGGGAGAACCGGAGATTTTACAGAGCGACCTGTCCGGACTGCTGATGGAGTTACTGCAATGGGGATGTTCCGACCCTGAGCAACTGAACTGGCTGGATACCCCGCCCGCCATCAACCTGCAAGCGGCAAAACGGCTGCTGCAGATGCTGGGGGCGCTTGAGGGTGACAGGCTCAGCGCCAGGGGGCAGAAAATGGCGACGTTGGGTAACGACCCCCGTTTAGCGGCTATGCTGGTTAGCGCCAACAATGACAATGAAGCGGCAACGGCGGCAAAACTGGCTGCGATTCTGGAAGAGCCGCCGCGCGGTAGCAGTACCGATCTGGCTGTAGCGTTTTCACGAAATCAGCCCGCCTGGCAGCAGCGCAGCCAACAATTACTGAAACGGCTTAACGTTCGCAGCGGACAGCCGGACAGCGCGCTGCTCCCCTCATTACTGGCGCAGGCGTTTGCCGATCGGATCGCGCGTCGGCGCGGGCAGGAAGGGCGCTATCAACTGGCGAATGGCATGGGGGCAATGCTGGATGCCGATGACGCCTCCGGACGCCATGAATGGCTGATTGCGCCGCTGTTACTGCAGGGCAGCGCTTCGCCGGATGCGCGTATTCTGCTGGCTCTGCCGCTGGATATCGAAGTGCTGATACAGGCATGCCCTGAACTGTTACAACAGTCTGACACCATCGAATGGGATGAAACTCAGGGAACGTTAAAAGCATTGCGTCGGTCGCGCATTGGCCAGCTAACGGTAAAAGTACAGGCGCTGGCCAAACCCTCGGAAGAGGAGTTGCACCTGGCGATGTTGAACGGCATTCGCGATAAAGGGCTAAGTGTGCTCAACTGGACGCCGGAAGCCGAGCAGTTTCGCCTGCGTCTGCAATGTGCGGCAAACTGGTTGCCAGAGTATAACTGGCCCGCGGTAGATGAGGATTCTCTGCTGGCGACGCTGGAGAGCTGGCTGCTGCCGCACATGAGCGGTGTGCACTCGTTACGCGCGTTAAAAGCGCTAAATGTGGGTCAGGCGTTGCGCGGTTTGCTGGATTGGTCAATGCTGCAACGTCTGGATAGTGAACTGCCAGCGCATTACACTGTGCCGACGGGAAGCCGGATTGCCATTCGCTATCATGAGGATAACCCTCCGGTATTGGCGGTTCGGATGCAGGAAATGTTTGGTGAAGCGAAGACCCCAACCATCGCCGAGGGGCGCGTGCCGCTGGTGCTGGAACTGCTGTCTCCGGCCCAACGACCGCTGCAGGTAACGAGTGATTTGAGCGCGTTCTGGCAGGGATCGTACCGTGAGGTGCAAAAAGAGATGAAAGGGCGCTATCCCAAACATGTCTGGCCGGACGATCCGGCGAATACCGCGCCAACGCGGCGAACAAAGAAGTATTCGTAATGAAACTGTAGGCCGGATAAAGCGAAGCCGTCATCCGGTATAAACACGGCAGTAAATTGAGAGATTTCTTCTTCTGTTAACTGACGGAAGAACAGAGAATCGGGCCCTTGCGCCTGAATGTTGCGGAGAAAAAGCATGGCCGGGAATGACCGCGAGCCAATTGGACGTAAAGGGAAACCCTCGCGTCCGGTGAAACAAAAGGTGAGCCGTCGTCAACTCAGAGATGAAGAGTATGACGACGATTATGATGATGATGACTATGAGGATGAAGAACCGATGCCGCGTAAGGGTAAAGGCAAAGGGCGTAAGCCTCGTGGTAAACGCGGCTGGTTCTGGCTGCTGGTAAAACTGTCGATTGTTTTTTTGGTGCTGATCGCCATTTACGGCGTTTATCTGGACCAAAAAATCCGCAGCCGTATAGATGGTAAAGTCTGGCAGCTTCCTGCGGCAGTATATGGCCGTATGGTTAACCTTGAGCCAGAAATGCCGATCGGCAAGAACGAGATGGTGAAACTGCTGGAGGCTACGCAGTATCGTCAGGTGACGAAGATGACGCGCCCTGGCGAATTCACCGTGCAGGCGAAAAGCATCGAGATGATCCGTCGTCCGTTTGATTTTCCGGACAGTAAAGAAGGGCAGGTGCGCGCGCGTCTGACCTTTGATGGCGACCATCTGGATACCATCGAGAATATGGATAACAACCGCCAGTTCGGTTTCTTCCGTCTCGATCCGCGGCTGATTACCATGCTCTCTTCGCCTAACGGTGAGCAGCGCCTGTTTGTCCCGCGCAGTGGATTCCCGGATCTGCTGGTGGACACGCTGCTGGCGACCGAAGATCGTCACTTCTATGAGCATGACGGTATCAGCCTCTATTCCATTGGCCGCGCGGTGCTGGCGAACCTGACGGCGGGGCGCACGGTACAAGGGGCCAGTACGCTGACCCAGCAACTGGTGAAAAACCTGTTCCTGTCCAGCGAACGTTCCTACTGGCGTAAGGCCAACGAAGCCTATATGGCGCTGATCATGGATGCGCGTTACAGCAAAGACCGCATTCTTGAGCTGTACATGAACGAAGTCTATCTCGGTCAAAGCGGTGACAATGAGATCCGCGGCTTCCCGCTGGCGAGCCTTTACTACTTTGGCCGTCCGGTGGAAGAGCTGAGCCTCGACCAGCAGGCGCTGCTGGTAGGGATGGTTAAAGGGGCGTCAATCTATAACCCGTGGCGTAACCCGAAGCTGGCACTGGAGCGTCGTAACCTGGTGCTGCGTTTACTACAACAGCAGCAGATTATCGACCAGGATCTGTATGACATGCTGAGCGCGCGTCCGTTAGGCGTACAGCCGCGTGGTGGGGTGATCTCACCGCAGCCCGCCTTTATGCAGATGGTGCGCCAGGAGCTACAGGCAAAGCTGGGCGATAAAGTTAAAGATCTCTCCGGCGTGAAGATTTTCACCACCTTTGATTCCGTGGCGCAGGATGCTGCAGAAAAAGCGGCGGTGGAAGGTATTCCGGTGCTGAAGAAACAACGTAAGCTGAGCGATCTGGAGACCGCGATTGTGGTGGTCGACCGCTTCAGCGGCGAAGTGCGTGCCATGGTCGGTGGGGCAGAACCGCAGTTCGCTGGTTATAACCGTGCGATGCAGGCACGTCGTTCGATTGGTTCTTTGGCTAAACCAGCGACCTATCTGACCGCGCTCAGCCAGCCGAAGCTGTATCGTCTGAATACCTGGATTGCCGATGCCCCGATTGCGCTGCGTCAGCCTAACGGCCAGGTGTGGTCGCCGCAGAACGATGACCGTCGCTATAGCGAAAGCGGAAAAGTGATGCTGGTGGATGCGTTAACGCGCTCAATGAACGTGCCAACGGTAAATCTGGGGATGGCGCTGGGCCTGCCTGCCGTAACCGATACCTGGCTGAAGCTGGGCGCGCCGAAAGATCAGCTTAATCCGGTTCCAGCCATGCTGCTGGGGGCGTTGAACCTGACGCCGATCGAAGTGGCGCAGGCGTTCCAGACTATCGCCAGCGGCGGGAACCGCGCGCCGCTGTCGGCGCTGCGTTCGGTGATTGCCGAAGATGGTACGGTGCTGTATCAGAGCTTCCCACAGGCCGAGCGTGCCGTTCCGGCGCAGGCGGCGTATATGACGCTGTGGACCATGCAACAGGTGGTTCAGCGTGGTACGGGGCGTCAGCTTGGCGCGAAATATCCTGGGCTTCATCTGGCAGGGAAAACCGGGACCACTAATAACAACGTGGATACCTGGTTTGCCGGGATCGACGGCAGCCAGGTAACCATCACCTGGGTGGGCCGTGATAACAACCAGCCAACCAAGCTGTACGGTGCCAGCGGTGCGATGTCGATTTATCAGCGTTATCTGGCTAACCAGACGCCAACACCGCTGGTGCTGACGCCGCCGGAAGATGTGGTGGATATGGGCGTGGACTACGACGGTAACTTCGTTTGTAGCGGGGGGATGCGTACGCTTCCGGTATGGACTACCGATCCTGATTCGCTGTGTCAGCAGGGTGAAATGATGCAACAGCCGACCGGGAATCCGTTCGATCAGTCAACGCCGCAGCAGCAGCCTCAACAGCAGCAGCAACAACCGGCGCAGCAGGAAAAGAAAGATAGCGACGGTGTCGCTGGCTGGATAAAGGATATGTTCGGCAGTAACTGATATTGCTCAAAACCCGCTTCGGCGGGTTTTTCTTCTTTGGTCCATTCTCAGGGCCGAATAACATTCCAGCCTAATTTATTAACCCTTTCTTTTCATCTGGTTATTTCTTAACCCCTCAGTTTTAGTAGGGACGCGTATTGCTTGCTATCTCGCCAGAGTTTCGAATATTATGCTGCCGTTATAATAATAATTCTCGTTTACGTTATCATTCACTTTCATCAGAGAAATACCAATGGCGCGTCTTAAAACTGCTCAGCCAAGTTCATCGCTGCGTAAAATCGCAGTAGTGGTAGCCACAGCGGTTAGCGGCATGTCTGTCTATGCACAGGCGGCGGTTGACCCGAAAGAAGAAACCATCACCGTAACTGCTGCACCTGCCGCACAAGAAAGCGCATGGGGGCCAGCGGCAACCATCGCCGCACGACAGTCTGCTACGGCGACCAAAACTGACACCCCGATTCAAAAAGTTCCTCAGTCTATTTCAGTGGTCACCGCCGAAGAGATGGCGTTGCATCAGCCGAAATCAGTTAAAGAGGCGCTCAGCTACACGCCAGGCGTAGCCGTAGGCACCCGCGGCGCGTCTAACACCTATGACTACCTGATTATTCGCGGATTTGCCGCCGACGGCCAAAGTCAGAATAACTATCTGAATGGCCTGAAGATGCAGGGGAACTTCTACAACGATGCGGTAATCGACCCGTATATGCTGGAACGCGCTGAAGTGATGCGCGGTCCGGTTTCCGTTCTTTACGGAAAGAGTAACCCTGGCGGCTTGTTGAACATGGTCAGCAAACGCCCGACCACAGAGCCGTTAAAAGAAATTCAGTTCAAGATGGGCACTGACAGCCTGTTCCAGACCGGTTTTGACTTCAGCGATGCGCTGGATGACGATGGTGTGTACTCATACCGCCTGACCGGCCTGGCGCGTTCCGCGAATGCGCAGCAGCAGGGCGCGGAAGAACAACGCTACGCCATCGCGCCATCGTTCACATGGCGTCCGGATGATAAAACGAACTTTACCTTCCTCTCCTACTTCCAGAACGAGCCGGAAACTGGCTATTACGGCTGGTTGCCGAAAGAGGGGACGGTGACTGAGCTGCCGAACGGCAAGCGTCTGCCTACCGATTTCAACGAAGGTGCGAACAACAATACCTACTCTCGTAACGAGAAGATGGTGGGCTACAGCTTCGACCACGAATTTAACGACACCTTTACCGTGCGTCAGAACCTGCGTTACGCGCAAAACAAGGTTTCGCAGAACAGCGTGTATGGCTACGGTATGTGCTCTGATCCGCTCTATACAAAGGATCCGGCTAACAGTCCTTGCGCCAGCGTTCCTCAGTCCGAGTGGGCTCACACGCTGACGCGTCAGTATGTTGACGATAATGAAAAATTGCAGAACTTCGCTGTTGATACCCAGTTGCAGAGCAAATTCGCCACAGGTTCCCTGGATCACACATTGCTGACCGGCGTTGACTATATGCGGATGCGTAACGATATCAACTCCTGGTTTGGTTGGGCTGGTTCGGTAGCGCCTTCAGATATTTATAACCTTGACCGTAGCGACTTTGATTTTGGGGCGCATACTGGACCGGGCGCTCCCTACCGTGTTCTGAATAAACAGGAACAAACGGGCCTGTACGCTCAGGATCAGATGCAGTGGGATAAGGTGCTGGTCACTCTGGGCGGTCGTTACGACTGGGCTAAGCAGGACTCACTGAACCGTGTTTCTGGCGTGCTGGATTCGCGTGATGACAGACAGTTCACCTGGCGTGGCGGTGTTAACTACCTGTTCGACAACGGTGTGACTCCGTATTTCAGCTACAGCGAATCGTTTGAACCTAGTTCTCAGGTCGGGGAAAGCGGTAATATCTTTACTCCATCTAAAGGTAAGCAGTACGAAGCGGGCGTGAAGTATGTGCCGAGCGATCGTCCGATCGTGATCACCGGTGCTGTTTACCAGTTGACCAAAACCAACAACCTGATGGCCGACCCGAACGGATCATTCTGGTCAGTTGAAGGCGGTGAAATTCGCTCACGTGGTGTGGAAATTGAAGCGAAAGCGGCGCTCTCAGCCAGCGTTAACGTGGTCGGTTCTTATACCTATACCGATGCGGAGTACACCACCGACACCAACTACAAAGGCAACACGCCTGCTCAGGTGCCAAAACATATGGCATCACTGTGGGGGGATTACACCCTTTATGACGGCGCGCTTTCCGGGCTGACGTTGGGTACGGGGATTCGTTATACTGGCTCCAGCTATGGCGATCCGGCAAACTCCTTCAAAGTGGGAAGCTATACGCTGGTGGATGCGTTAGTACGTTACGATCTGGCGCGCGTCGGCATGGCGGGTTCCAACGTGGCGCTGCATGTGAACAACCTGTTTGACCGTGAGTACGTCGCCAGCTGCTTCAATACCTATGGCTGCTTCTGGGGCGCAGAACGTCAGGTCGTTGCAACCGCAACCTTCCGTTTCTAATTTCTTTTTGGGCACGCTTTGCGTGCCCGTTTTACAAGTTGGCTGCTATGCAGGAAAACAGATCCCATCCCGACACCACTTTCGCGTTGCGTAATGTCTCCTTTCGTGTGCCTGGCCGCACGCTGTTGCATCCTCTCTCATTAACTTTTCCGGTGGGGAAAGTAACCGGCCTTATCGGCCACAACGGGTCCGGAAAATCGACGTTATTGAAAATGCTGGGACGTCATCAGCCGCCGTCGGAAGGTGAAATCCTGCTCGACGAACAGCCGCTGGAGAACTGGAGCTGTAAAGCGTTTGCCCGCAAGGTCGCCTATCTGCCGCAGCAGTTGCCTCAGGCCGAAGGGATGACGGTGCGTGAACTGGTGGCGATTGGCCGCTATCCGTGGCACGGGGCGCTGGGACGTTTTGGCGTTGCCGACAGAGAGAAAGTAGAAGAAGCTATTTCGTTGGTCGGCTTAAAACCGCTGGCGCACCGCCTGGTGGATAGCCTGTCCGGCGGAGAACGCCAACGTGCGTGGATTGCCATGCTGGTGGCGCAGGACAGCCGCTGTCTGCTGCTTGATGAGCCGACTTCCGCGCTGGATATCGCTCATCAGGTTGACGTGCTGGCGCTGGTGCATCGCTTAAGCCAGCAGCGTGGGCTAACGGTGATTGCGGTGCTGCATGATATCAACATGGCGGCCCGCTACTGCGATTACTTAGTTGCGCTGCGCGGTGGTGAAATGATTGCGCAAGGAACGCCTGCTGAACTGATGCGCAGTGAAACTCTGGAACAGATTTACGGTATCCCGATGGGCATTTTGCCGCATCCGGCCGGTGCCGCACCCGTGAGTTTTGTCTATTAATGATTGAATTACATCATATTACCCGTCGGCGTCTGCTTACGGCGATGGCGCTCTCGCCGCTGCTGTGGCGGATGAATACGGCGTCCGCCGCGGCGATTGATCCGCAGCGTATTGTGGCGCTGGAATGGCTGCCGGTAGAGCTGTTGCTGGCGCTGGGTATTACGCCGTATGGCATTGCGGATATCCCTAACTACAAGCTGTGGGTCAGTGAGCCACCTCTACCGGACTCGGTGATTGATGTCGGGCTACGCACGGAACCCAATCTCGAACTGCTGACCGAAATGAAACCCTCGTTTCTGCTCTGGTCGGCAGGCTATGGTCCTTCCCCTGAAAAGCTGGCACGTATTGCACCTGGTCGGGGATTTAACTTCAGCGACGGTAAAAAACCGCTGGTCGTTGCGCGACAATCGCTGCAGGAAATGGCGCAATTGTTCAATCTGCAGGCCTCTGCTGAACGCCATCTGACTGAGTACGATCGTTTTATTGCCAGCCTGAAGCCGCGCTTCATTCAACGCGGTGCGCGCCCTGTGCTTCTCACCTCCCTGCTTGATTCGCGGCATATGCTGGTGTTTGGCCCAAACAGCCTGTTTCAGGACGTGCTGGACGAATATGGGATCCCCAACGCCTGGCAGGGAGAGACAAACTTTTGGGGCAGCACTGCCGTGAGTATTGACCGTCTGGCTGCTTTTCAGGATGTCGATGTATTGTGCTTTGATCACGGCAACGATAAAGAGATGGCTGCACTGATGTCTACGCCGTTGTGGCAGGCGATGCCCTTTGTTCGCAGCGGACGTTTTCAGCGCGTGCCGGCCGTCTGGTTCTATGGCGCAACGCTATCAGCCATGCATTTTGCCCGCATTCTGGATAATGCGCTGGGAGGCAAAGCGTGAGTAAACGTATCGCGCTGTTCCCCATTCTCCTGCTGGCGGTTCTGTTTGTTGCCGCCTGTTGGCTCACATGGGTTAACTTCTCCGTTGCGCTACCGCGCAGCCAATGGCAACAGGCTATCTGGTCACCGGATATCGATGCCATTAAACAGATGGTTTTCCACTACAGCCTGCTGCCGAGGCTGGCGATTTCGCTGTTGGTCGGTGCCGGGCTGGGACTGGTCGGCGTATTGTTTCAGCAGGTGCTGCGTAACCCACTGGCGGAGCCAACCACGCTAGGCGTTGCGACCGGTGCGCAGTTGGGCATTACCGTCACGACGCTGTGGGCTATTCCCGGTGCGCTCACCACGCAATTTGCTGCGCTGGCAGGTGCTTGTGTCGTTGGGGCGCTGGTGTTTGGCGTCGCCTGGGGCAAACGTCTTTCTCCGGTGACGTTAATCCTCGCCGGACTGGTGGTCAGCCTGTACTGCGGGGCGATTAACCAGTTGATGGTTATCTTCCATCACGATCAACTGCAAAGCATGTTTTTATGGAGCAGCGGCACGCTAACCCAAACCGACTGGAGCGGCGTACAGCGACTGTGGCCACAGCTGCTGGGCGGCGTGATGCTGACTCTGCTGCTGTTGCGTCCAATGACGCTGATGGGACTGGATGACGGCGTGGCGCGTAACCTCGGTCTGGCGTTGTCGCTGGCGCGCCTGGCGGCCTTATCGCTGGCGATTGTCATCAGCGCCTTGCTGGTTAACGCGGTTGGGATTATCGGCTTTATTGGCCTGTTTGCACCGCTGCTGGCGAAAATGCTCGGCGCGCGGCGTCTGTTGGCGCGTCTGATGCTGGCCCCGCTGATTGGTGCGTTGATCCTCTGGCTCTCTGACCAAATCATTCTGTGGCTGACCCGCGTATGGATGGAGGTCTCCACCGGTTCGGTGACGGCGCTGATTGGCGCGCCATTGCTGCTGTGGTTGTTGCCGCGCCTTAGAAGTATGAGCGCACCGGATATGAATGCCAGCAACCGTATCGCCGCGGAGCGTCAGAATGTACTGATGTTTGCGCTGGCGGGCGGGGTGGTTTTGCTGCTGACTCTGGTGGTGGCGCTGTCGTTTGGCCGCGATGCGCACGGCTGGACATGGGCCAGCGGCGCGATGCTGGATGAACTGATGCCCTGGCGCTGGCCACGTATTCTGGCGGCGTTGATTGCCGGGGTGATGCTGGCGGTAGCGGGCTGTATTATTCAGCGTCTGACCGGAAACCCAATGGCTAGCCCGGAAGTTCTGGGCATAAGCTCCGGCGCGGCATTTGGCGTGGTGTTAATGCTGTTTCTGGTCCCCGGAAATGCCTTTGGCTGGCTGCTGCCCGCAGGGAGTCTCGGGGCTGCGGTCACCTTGCTTATCATTATGATTGCCGCCGGGCGCGGTGGTTTTTCGCCGCACCGTATGCTGCTGGCAGGGATGGCGCTCAGTACGGCGTTTACTATGTTGTTGATGATGCTGCAGGCCAGCGGCGATCCGCGTATGGCGGGCGTGCTGACCTGGATCTCCGGCTCAACTTATAACGCGACGGGCGAACAGGTACTGCGCACCGGAATTGTGATGGTTATCCTGCTGGCGCTGACACCGCTGTGTCGTCGTTGGCTGACGATTTTACCGCTCGGCGGCGATACGGCGCGTGCGGTGGGTATGGCGATCACGCCGTCACGCGTGGGGTTATTGCTGTTGGCTGCGGGGCTAACGGCGACAGCAACCATGACCATTGGACCGTTGAGTTTTGTCGGGCTGATGGCTCCGCATATTGCCCGAATGATGGGTTTTCGTCGCGCGATGCCGCATATGCTGATTTCGGCGCTGGCGGGAGGTGTGCTGCTGGTCTTTGCTGACTGGTGCGGCAGGATGGTGCTGTTTCCGTATCAGATCCCGGCAGGATTACTGTCGACGTTTATTGGCGCGCCGTACTTTATCTATCTGCTACGTAAGCAGAGTCGCTGAGGTTTATCCCTTCTATTTAGGCTGCGTCGCCATCTGGCAATAAAAAAGCCGGGTGGCGGCTTCGCCTTGCCCGGCCTACGTTATTTCTGGACGTTCTCTTTTACAATTTCGCAAACACCCGGCGCGCGGCGTCGATGGTGTTATTGATATCGTCTTCACTGTGCGCGACGGACATAAAGCCCGCTTCGAAGGCGGACGGCGCCAGGTAAATCCCTTCATCCAGCATCATGTGGAAGAAACGCTTGAAGCGTTCAACGTCGCATGCCATCACATCCTGATAGCAGGTCACGGTTTCTGCATCGGTGAAGAAAATCCCGAACATCCCGCCCACATGGTTAACCACCAGCGGAATATTTGTTTCTGCGGCGGCTTCCAGCAGACCTTCCGCCAGGCGCGTCGTCAGTTCATTCAGCGTTTCATGAATACCCGGCTGGGCCACTTCGTTCAGACAAGCAAAGCCTGCCGCCATCGCAATCGGGTTACCTGAAAGCGTACCCGCCTGATAAACCGGACCGGTCGGCGCCAGCGCGTCCATCACATCACGGCGACCGCCGAATGCGCCAACGGGCATCCCGCCACCGATGATTTTGCCAAGGCAGGTCAGATCCGGAACGACGCCGTAATAATCCTGCGCACCGGCTAGCGCCACGCGGAAACCGGTCATGACTTCATCGATGATCAACAGCGCGCCAAACTCATCACACAGGGCACGCAGGCCCGGCAGGAATTCTGGCAGCGGCGGGATGCAGTTCATGTTGCCTGCGACCGGCTCAACGATAATGCAGGCGATCTCCTGCGGATACTGTTCAAATGCCGCACGAACTGAAGAGAGATCGTTGTAGGTGCAGGTCAGGGTGTGTTTCGCAAAATCGGCTGGAACGCCCGGGGAGTTTGGCTGACCCAGCGTTAACGCGCCGGAACCAGCTTTAACCAGCAGGCAGTCGGCATGACCGTGATAGCAGCCTTCAAATTTGATGATCTTATCGCGACCGGTGAAACCGCGCGCCAGACGGATTGCGCTCATCGTCGCTTCCGTACCGGAGTTCACCATACGCACCATATCCATGGTCGGCACAAGTTCAGTGACCAGCTCCGCCATTTTCACTTCCATCTCGGTCGGCGCGCCGAAGCTTAAACCGCGCTCTGCGGCTTCAATCACCGCATTGCGAATTGCCGGGTGGTTATGGCCCAGTACCATCGGTCCCCAGGAACCGACGTAATCGACATAGGCCTTACCATCGACATCGTACAGATACGCGCCGTCCGCTTTTTCGATAAACAGCGGAGTACCACCCACGCCAGTAAAGGCGCGAACGGGGGAGTTAACGCCGCCAGGGATAAGTTCGCGTGCTGCGCTGTAGAGATTTTCAGACTTACTCATGGATGGGGTCCTGGTTCGTAGAAAAAGTAAATGCCCGCTATTCTAGTTATTCAGAGAAGGTTATGAAAGTTTTACGCATTTGAAACAATGCGATTTGCAGGGGATTTTCGTGAAATGTGCGAGTAGAATGCCGATTCCGTATTTGTATTACCAATTAATGATCATCTGATGAAGACTGACTCTCCCTCTTTTGAAGCACAACAAATTGTGCGTTTACGCCGCAGGGATCAAATCCGTCGACTCCTGGAACGCGACAAAACGCCGCTGGCGATCCTGTTGATGGCCGCCGTTGTCGGTACCGTGACGGGGCTTGTTGGCGTGGCATTTGAGAAAGCGGTGACCTGGGTGCAAAATCAGCGCATTGGCGCCCTGGCCCAGGTTGCGGACCATGCCATTCTGCTGTGGCCGCTGGCGTTTATTCTCTCTGCATTGCTGGCGATGGTCGGCTATTTTCTGGTTCGTAAATTTGCGCCGGAAGCGGGAGGCTCGGGGATCCCTGAGATTGAAGGCGCGCTGGAAGAGCTACGACCTGTGCGCTGGTGGCGCGTTCTGCCGGTGAAATTTATTGGCGGCATGGGCACGCTGGGAGCCGGTATGGTGCTCGGGCGAGAAGGGCCGACCGTACAGATAGGCGGGAACATTGGGCGCATGGTGCTGGATATTTTCCGCATGCGCAGCGCTGAAGCGCGACATACCCTGCTGGCCACCGGTGCGGCTGCGGGTTTGTCGGCGGCGTTTAATGCGCCTCTGGCGGGGATCCTGTTCATTATTGAAGAGATGCGCCCGCAGTTTCGCTATAACCTCGTCTCGATCAAAGCCGTGTTTACCGGCGTTATTATGTCGAGCATTGTGTTTCGTGTGTTCAACGGTGAAGCACCGATTATTGAAGTCGGGAAGCTGTCTAATGCGCCGGTAAATACGCTGTGGCTGTATCTTGTGCTGGGGCTTATTTTTGGCTGTGTCGGGCCGTTGTTCAACACCATGGTGTTGCGTACCCAGGATATGTTCCAGCGCTTCCACGGCGGTGAAATTAAAAAATGGGTGCTGATGGGCGGCGCAATTGGTGGCCTGTGCGGGATCCTGGGATTAATTAAACCGGAAGCGGCAGGCGGCGGGTTTAACCTGATTCCTATCGCCGCGGCGGGTAATTTTAGCGTCGGTTTACTGCTGTTTATATTTATTACCCGGGTGATCACCACGCTGCTGTGCTTCTCTTCCGGCGCGCCCGGTGGGATTTTTGCCCCGATGCTGGCGCTGGGTACGTTACTTGGCACCGCGTTCGGTATGGCCGCGGCGGCCTCTTTTCCACAGTATCATCTGGAGGCCGGAACCTTTGCCATTGCCGGAATGGGGGCTTTGCTGGCGGCTTCGGTACGTGCACCGCTAACCGGTATTGTACTGGTGCTGGAGATGACCGATAACTATCAGCTCATTTTGCCAATGATTATTACCTGTCTTGGCGCAACACTATTAGCCCAATTTATGGGTGGAAAGCCGCTATACTCGACTATCCTTGCCCGCACGCTGGCAAAACAGGAAGCGGAGCAAGCGGCAAAAAGCCAGAGTACCGCCGCTGGCGAGAATACTTGAACGAAATACCAGGGTATTAGATAATGGCCTTAACCATTGGGTTATAATTTGCCCAATTGCCAATGTCGTTTGGAGCAAAATATGAGTGATGACGTAGCGCTGCCACTGCAATTTACTGAAGCAGCAGCCAATAAAGTAAAAAGCCTGATCGCTGACGAAGATAACCCGAATCTGAAATTACGCGTGTATATCACCGGCGGTGGTTGCAGCGGTTTCCAGTACGGTTTCACCTTTGATGATCAGGTGAACGATGGTGATATGACCATTGAGAAACAAGGTGTGGGTCTGGTGGTTGATCCGATGAGCCTGCAATATCTGGTGGGCGGCGCGGTTGACTATACCGAAGGTCTGGAAGGTTCCCGCTTCATTGTGACTAACCCCAATGCGAAAAGCACCTGCGGGTGTGGTTCTTCTTTCAGCATCTGATTGCTGCCTGTAATACCGATGGTCTGATGGTGTAGGCCCGGTAAGCGTAGCGCCACCGGGCAATGTGCCGGTTGGCGGCGTAAACGCCTTATCCGGCCTACATGTTCTGCATCATCACATCAGCGCCCGTTATCATCCAGTGCAAACGTCGGCAATTTCAAATGCCAGCGAATGGCGGCAAGCCTAATCAGCAGGGTGACGATCATCCCCATCATACTGGCGTTTTCCAGCGATACATTAAAGGTATAAAACGCTGTCGCATGCACGATCCCGCCGATAATACATGCCGTGGCGTAGATTTCGGTGCGCAGAATCATCGGGACTTCACGAGCTAACACATCGCGAATGATCCCGCCGCCGACGCCGGTAATCACCCCCATACAAACCGCCACCAGGGGGCCCGTCCCTGCGAGAAATGCTTTATTGACGCCAATCCCCACGAACACAGCCAGGCCAACGGCATCCAGCACCGGAAGGATCCACTTCGGTAAACGTCGTGGCTGACGTACCAGCAGGATTGTCAGCATACTGGTGATCATTGCCACCACCAGATCGGTGGGATCCTTAACCCAAAATACCGGCCCATGATCCAGCGCCATATCGCGGATCGTTCCGCCGCCAACGGCGGTAACCACCCCGAGGACCAGGACGCCAAACGGGTCCATCCGCAATTTTCCGGCCAGTAAGACGCCAGAGATAGCAAATACCGCGGTGCCGACAATATCCAGCCAATAGACGAGCATTTTTAAATCCTCACAACAGACCTGGTGGGGGCAGGCGCTAATTTATCTGTGAAAGCGCATTACAGAGTTGTTTTGCGGCGAGGATAATACGCGGGCTCGCGCGTTCGAACCAGTCACTATTAAGTGTAATAATGGGTATTTTTAGCTGGTTTCCCCAGTATTGTTCAATTTTCAGAGTTTCGCCTGGTCCTCCGGTTGCAACAATAGCCTGGGGCGCTCGTGCCAGGACCTGCTCACGGCTAACCTGTGGCCAGGGGACCCGACTGCCGGCAAAGATGTTTTCTCCACCGCATACCTCAAGAACTTCGTGCTGAATGGAGCCTTTTCCACTGGTAAACAGAGGATTTGCGCCAAACTGGAGAAACACGCGTTTTTTCGGTTTGTTGGCATACCGAGATTTTAGTAAAGCATAGTCATCAAGCATGGTTTGCGCCGCCTGTTTTGCCTGCTCAGGCTTTGGGCTCCACGCTGCCAGCTGGCGGAGCGCATCGGCGACCTGCTCGATGGTTACGGCGTCCACCCAGATGACCTTAATTCCCAGGGCGGTCAGCTGATTCACCTGCCGCTCAGCATTTCCCCCGCGCCAGGCGACGACTAAATCCGGTTTAAGCGCCACAATGCGTTCAAGGTTCATACCTTGCCAGGTGGAAACCTCCTCGATATTTTTGGCCGCTGGCGGGTAGTTTGAGTAGCTGCTGACGCCTACGGGTGTAATGCCGGCGGCAAAGGCGAGTTCGGTATTGGCAGGAGAAAGCGTCACAACACGCGGTGCGGCGTACAGGAACGCCGGAAGAGTGAAAAGCAGGGCGACCAGCGCCCTGGAGAGTAATTTAGCCATGCGCCAGTTTCTGTACCAGCGTTTCAACCATCAGGCTTGACTGTTTCGCGGCAACAACCAGGAACTCGTCAAAGCTGAGATGGGACTGCTGATCGGCGACGTCAGAGATGGCGCGAACCACGACAAACGGCACATTGAAGTTATGGCAAACGTGCGCAATCGCGGTCGCTTCCATCTCAACGGCAATGGCCTGCGGGAAGTTATGCTTAATTTTAGCCAGACCCACGGAGCCATTAATGAAGGCATCGCCGCTGACGATTAGTCCGCGAACGGCGTTCAGATTGAGTTGCGCAATGCAGGATTCTGCTGCAGCAATCAGCGCAGGATCGGCTTTAAAACCAGCCGGGCAGCCCGGTAACTGACCAAATTCATAGCCAAAGGCGGTAACGTCGGCATCGTGATAGCGCGCTTCGTCAGAAACCACAATATCGCCGACTTTCAGCGTAGAGGCCAGGCCGCCCGCGGAACCGGTGTTAATGATGGCATCCGGCTTGCAGCGTTCAAGCAGCAGCGTAGCGCCCAGCGCCGCCGCCACTTTACCGATACCTGATTTCAGTAGCGCAACCTCTGTACCGTTCAGTTGGCCGGTGTAAATTTCACAACCGCCGAGAGAGAGGGTCTGACGGTTTTCGATTTTGTCACGCAGCAGCGTAACTTCTTCTTCCATTGCACCAATGATGCCGATTTTCATAGATTTACTCGCGATAAGCCAGATTTGAGGGCATAGTCTATCATGCGCTTAAGGGGTAGCGCATTTCTCAGGCGGGAGAGGATATGGTACAGATCGATTTCCGAAAAAAAATAAACTGGCATCGTCGTTACCGTTCGCCGCAGGGCGTGAAGACGGAGCATGAGATCCTGCGTATTTTCGAAAGCGATCGTGGACGTATTATCAATTCTCCGGCTATTCGCCGACTGCAACAAAAAACCCAGGTCTTTCCGCTGGAGCGTAACGCGGCGGTGCGCACGCGGCTGACGCACTCGATGGAAGTTCAGCAAGTTGGGCGCTATATCGCTAAAGAGATCCTCAGCCGACTGAAAGAACTAAAACTGCTGGAGCAGTATGGTCTGGATGAACTGACGGGACCGTTTGAGAGTATTGTCGAAATGTCATGCCTGATGCATGACATTGGCAATCCGCCGTTTGGTCATTTTGGTGAAGCGGCGATTAATGACTGGTTCCGCCAGCGGCTGTATCCCGCCGACGCGGAAAGTCAGCCCCTCAGCGACGACCGCTGCCTGGTGGCGGCGTTACGTTTGCGCGAAGGCGAAGAGTCGCTGAATGATATTCGCCGTAAGGTGCGCCAGGACCTGTGCCATTTTGAAGGTAATGCCCAAGGTATTCGTCTGGTGCATACTTTGATGCGTATGAATCTTACCTGGGCCCAGGTTGGTGGTATTTTAAAATATACCCGTCCGGCGTGGTGGCGTGGAAGTACGCCTACGACGCATAACTATTTAATGAAGAAACCGGGCTATTACCTTTCTGAAGAACCGTATATTGAACGGTTACGTAAAGAATTATCATTAGCGCCTTACAGTCGCTTTCCATTAACCTGGATTATGGAAGCTGCCGATGATATCTCTTATTGCGTGGCCGACCTGGAAGATGCCGTTGAGAAAAGAATCTTTAGCGTCGAGCAACTTTATCACCATCTGCATGAGGCGTGGGGGCACCACGAAAAAGGTTCCCTGTTTAGCCAGGTTGTTGAGAATGCCTGGGAGAAATCACGGTCAAATACATTAAGCCGGAGCACGGAAGATCAGTTCTTTATGTATTTACGCGTCAATACGCTGAATAAACTGGTGCCGTATGCAGCCCAGCGGTTTATTGATAATTTACCGCAGGTTTTTGACGGCAGCTTTAATCACGCGCTGTTAGAAGATGCCAGTAGCTTTAGTCAGTTGCTGGGGGTCTATAAAAATGTGGCGATAAAACACGTATTTAGTCATCCGGACGTTGAGCAGTTGGAATTGCAGGGGTATCGGGTGATCAGCGGGTTGCTGGAGATCTATCAGCCTTTATTAAAAATGTCCCAGTCAGATTTTACTGAGCTGGTCGACAATGAAAGAGTTAAACGTTTTCCTATCGAATCACGATTATTTCAGAAGTTGTCTACTCGCCATCGTCTTGCTTATGTCGAGGCGGTTAGTAAAATATCAACGGGTTGCGCTGAGTTTTCGGTAATGGAATATTATTATCGCTGCCGGCTGATTCAGGATTATATCAGCGGGATGACCGATCTGTATGCCTGGGATGAATATCGTCGCTTGATGGCCGTAGAACAATAAATACTCATTTGTAAAGACGGCCAATAAAATTTTACTTTTTCCTTAAACTCAATTCTGGAACTTAGCGTTATAAAACGACTCTGACGTATACAGCAATTTTGCGTTACCTGTTAATCGAGAACGAAACACATGAAAAAAACCACATTAGCAATGAGTGCACTGGCTCTGAGTTTAGGTTTGGCGTTGTCCCCCCTGTCTGCCACAGCGGCTGAGACGTCGTCTTCAGCAATGACCGCCCAACAGATGCCAAGCCTGGCCCCGATGCTCGAAAAAGTGATGCCATCGGTGGTAAGCATTAACGTCGAGGGGAGCACGACGGTAAATACGCCGCGTATGCCGCGTAATTTCCAGCAGTTCTTCGGTGATAATTCACCATTCTGCCAGGACGGTTCACCGTTCCAGAGTTCACCGTTCTGCCAGGGCGGCGCACCGGGCGCTGACAACGGCGGCGGCCAGCAGCAGAAATTTATGGCGCTGGGTTCCGGCGTAATTATTGATGCCGCGAAAGGGTATGTCGTGACCAACAACCACGTGGTGGATAACGCCACGGTGATTAAGGTTCAGTTGAGCGATGGCCGTAAATTTGATGCGAAGATCGTGGGTAAAGATCCGCGCTCCGATATCGCGCTGATCCAAATTCAGGACCCGAAAAACCTGACGGCGATTAAGCTGGCAGATTCCGACGCGCTGCGTGTGGGTGATTATACCGTAGCAATTGGTAACCCGTTTGGCCTCGGTGAGACCGTGACCTCCGGTATTGTTTCTGCGCTGGGCCGTAGCGGCCTGAACGCGGAAAACTACGAAAACTTTATTCAGACGGATGCCGCGATCAACCGGGGTAACTCCGGCGGCGCACTGGTCAACCTGAACGGTGAGCTGATCGGTATTAACACCGCGATCCTTGCGCCGGACGGCGGCAACATCGGTATCGGCTTTGCAATCCCGAGCAACATGGTGAAAAACCTGACGTCGCAGATGGTTGAGTTTGGTCAGGTTAAACGCGGTGAGCTGGGTATTATGGGTACCGAGCTGAGCTCTGAGCTGGCGAAAGCGATGAAAGTTGATGCTCAGCGTGGCGCATTTGTCAGCCAGGTGATGCCGAACTCTTCCGCAGCGAAAGCAGGTATTAAAGCCGGGGATGTGATTACCTCCCTAAACGGTAAACCGATCAGCAGCTTCGCCGCCCTGCGTGCGCAGGTGGGTACGATGCCGGTAGGCAGCAAAATTAACCTTGGCCTGTTGCGTGACGGTAAGCCGGTCACTGTGAATCTGGAACTGCAGCAGAGCAGCCAGACTCAGGTTGATTCCAGCTCTATCTTCAAAGGCATTGAAGGGGCTGATATGAGCAACAAAGGCCAGGACAAAGGGGTCGTGGTCAGCGAGGTGAAAGCGAATTCTCCGGCTGCACGGATTGGCCTGAAGAAAGGGGATGTGATTATCGGTGCGAACCAGCAGCCGGTGAAAAATATCGCCGAACTGCGCAAAATCCTCGACAGCAAACCGGCTGTACTGGCGCTGAACATTCAGCGTGGTGACAGCTCCATCTATCTGTTGATGCAGTAATCTCCCTAAACCCCTTCCTGCACAGGAAGGGGTTTCTTTTTGTGATACTTCCCACAACTCCATACTTCTCCCTCTCGCTTTGTGCAGTTGCACAATGCCGCCGCTTATTATCTTCCCTATGCTTGAGCTCTGCTCACAGGAGGGGTTTATGGCTGGCTGGCATCTTGATACCAAAATGGCGCAGGATATCGTAGCGCGAACCATGCGCATCATTGATACCAATATCAACGTAATGGATGCCCGCGGGCGGATCATTGGCAGCGGCGATCGCGAACGAATTGGTGAATTGCACGAAGGCGCGCTGCTGGTGCTTTCGCAAGGTCGGGTGGTCGATATTGATGATGCGGTAGCCCGGCATTTACATGGAGTGCGTCAGGGGATAAACCTGCCGCTGCGTCTGGAAGGCGAAATCGTTGGCGTTATCGGTCTTACCGGCGAGCCGGAACATCTGCGCAAGTATGGCGAACTGGTGTGCATGACCGCCGAAATGATGCTGGAACAGTCGCGTCTGATGCATCTGTTAGCGCAGGATAGCCGTCTGCGTGAAGAGCTGGTGATGAACCTGATTCAGGCGGAAGAGAATACCCCGGCACTGATGGAATGGGCACAGCGATTGGGCATTGATTTGAACCAGCCGCGCGTGGTGGCGGTAGTGGAGGTCGACAGCGGTCAGCTTGGCGTTGATAGTGCGATGGCGGAGCTACAGCAATTGCAGAACGCGTTGACTACACCCGAACGTAATAATCTGATTGCGATTGTTTCTCTGACCGAGATGGTGGTGCTGAAACCAGCGCTCAATCAGTTTGGCCGCTGGGACGCTGAAGATCATCGCAAGCGCGTTGAGCAACTGATTGCCCGCATGAAAGAGAATGGACAACTGCGTTTTCGCGTGTCGCTGGGCAACTATTTTACCGGGCCAGGCAGCATTGCCCGTTCGTATCGTACGGCGCGCACCACCATGATGGTCGGCAAGCAGCGGATGCCGGAAAGCCGGAGCTATTTCTATCAGGACTTGATGCTGCCGGTGCTGCTGGACAGCCTGCGCGGCGGCTGGCAGGCCAATGAGCTGGCGCGCCCGCTGGTAAGGCTGAAAGCGATGGATAACAACGGTTTGCTGCGTCGAACATTATCGGCATGGTTTCGACATAACGTTCAGCCGCTGGCGACCTCAAAAGCATTGTTTATTCACCGCAATACGCTGGAGTATCGCCTGAACCGTATTTCAGAGCTGACCGGGCTGGATCTGGGGAATTTTGACGATCGACTGCTGCTGTATGTGGCGTTGCAGCTGGATGAGCAGCATTGATTAATTGCCTGATAAGCGTAGCGCTATCAGGCAACAATCGACTTATTTGCGCGTCAGTTTTTCCAGATCGGCTTCAATCTCGCTGATCTTGTTGGTCACGACGCTTTCCAGATGACGTAAATCATCGAGGATCTTGCGTTTAAGATCGACTTCGCTGCGATCTCGCTGGCAGATCTGATCCAGTTCGTCGATCACGTAGCGCAGGTTGGGACTGATCTCCTGCACTTCTTTGTAACCCTGACCGACGCCATCGGCGACAACCGTTTTACGCTGACGGGGATATTTGAACTTCACGCTCTTGGCAAAAAACTCGCCTTTATCCTTCTGGAAATAGATTTTCAGGATATCGTTGTTGGCTTCTTGCCGCAGACTGTAACGATCGATCTCTTCAGGATTAGTAATGCCCAGACTTTTCAGATTGTCATACATAGCGGTACCCTTAAGCTCACTATAACCATTGAATAATTAACGAAAAGCCTTGTTTATGCCACTCGCAGATGTAAAAAAAGCGGGCTAAGCCCGCTTTTTCAAATCGCTGTTAGTCGATGGTGCGTAACAGTTCGTTGATTCCCACTTTGCCACGCGTTTTGGCATCGACTTTCTTCACAATCACCGCGCAGTACAGGCTGTATTTGCCATCTTTCGACGGCAGGTTGCCGGAAACGACCACGGAGCCCGCTGGAACGCGGCCGTAATGCACTTCGCCGGTTTCGCGATCGTAAATACGGGTGCTCTGGCCGATATATACACCCATGGAGATGACGGAGCCTTCTTCGACGATCACGCCTTCAACCACTTCAGAGCGCGCGCCGATGAAGCAGTTGTCTTCGATGATGGTCGGGTTAGCCTGCAACGGTTCCAGTACGCCACCAATACCAACGCCACCGGACAGGTGTACATTCTTACCGATTTGCGCACAGGAACCCACGGTCGCCCAGGTATCAACCATCGTACCTTCATCAACATAAGCGCCGATGTTCACGTAAGACGGCATCAGCACGGTGTTACGGGCGATAAACGCGCCCTGACGCACTGCCGCAGGCGGAACCACGCGGAAACCTTCTTTCTGGAAGCGCGCTTCGTCGTAGTTGGCGAATTTCATCGGCACTTTATCGAAGTAACGGCTTTCCGCACCTTCGATAACCTGATTATCGTTAATACGGAAAGAGAGCAGGACCGCCTTTTTCAGCCACTGATGCGTGACCCACTGACCCTCAATCTTTTCTGCGACGCGCAGTGCACCGGAATCCAGTAAAGAAATAACCTGATTCACCGCTTCGCGGGTTACGGTATCTACATTTGCCGGAGTAATGTCGGCACGGCGCTCGAAAGCGGACTCAATAACGTTCTGTAACTGCTGCATTGTTAAACTCTTTCCATAATAAATAAAAACATTACCCTTTATCGTTTGGATTGAGGGCCTCTGTCAACCGTTGATGCACTTCCTGCTGCAGCTCATTATTAAGGGCGCGCCGGTCGGCGGTGGCGATTATGAATAAATCTTCTACTCGCTCGCCAATAGTTGTAATTCGGGCGCCATGCAGCGAAATTCCCAGATCGGCAAAAATCTGCCCGACCCGCGCCAGCAGTCCTGGCTGGTCGAGAGCGATAAGCTCAAGAAATGATTTTCGGTCGGTATGGGTCGGCAGAAAAGTGACCTCGGTATCGACGGTAAAGTGACGTAATTTTGCCGGCTGGCGACGCGGTTGCGGCGGCTGCCAACTACGCTGGGTGATCGCCTGTTCCAGCCCAAAACGGATCGCTTCGTGTCGGTCTGACGACAGCGGGCTACCGTCTGGTTCCAGCACAATGAACGTATCCATCGCCATCCCATCGCGGGTGGTGAAAATCTGCGCATCGTGGACGCTAAGGTTGCGCCTGTCCAGTTCGGCGCAGACGGCAGCAAACAGGTAAGGGCGGTCAGGGCTCCAGATGAAAATTTCCGTCCCGCCTCGCGTGGCCTGCGGGCTGAGCAGGATCAGCGGCTTGCTGAGATCGTGTTGCAGCAGATGACGTGCATGCCAGGCCAACTGATTTGGGCTGTGACGTACGAAATAGTTGGCGCGACAGCGCGACCAGATATGGTGCAGCGCTTCTTCATCAATGTTGTCCATGCGCAGTAGCGCCAGCGCCTGAAGTTGATGATGACGTACGCGCTCACGCATATCCGGCGTGTTTTGCATCCCACGGCGTAACTGTTTTTCCGTCGCGAAGTACAGCTCGCGCAGCAGGCTTTGCTTCCAGCTATTCCACAGCGTTTCGTTGGTGGCGCAAATATCTGCGACGGTCAGGCACACCAAAAAGCGCAGACGATGTTCCGTTTGCACCTCTTCGGCGAATTGCTTAATGACTTCGGGATCCTGAATATCGCGGCGCTGAGCGGTAACCGACATCAGTAAATGCTGGCGCACCAGCCACACGATCAGTTGCGTTTCGCGGGAGTTCAGCCCGTGCAGTTCGGCGAATTTGAGCACATCCTGGGCGCCGAGAACCGAGTGATCGCCGCCGCGACCTTTGGCGATATCGTGGAACAGCGCGGCAATCAGAATCAGCTCCGGCTGTCGTAGACGCGGCCACAGATCCACGCACAGCGGATGGCGCTGACGGGTCTCTTCGTTAGCAAAACTTTCCAGCTTGAGCATTACGCGAATGGTGTGTTCATCCACCGTATAGGCATGAAACAGGTCAAACTGCATTTGGCCGACAATATGCGACCATTGCGGCATATAGGCCCACAACACGCTGTGGCGATGCATAGGCAGCAGGCCGCGACTCACCGCGCCCGGATGGCGCAACATACTGAGAAACAGCGAACGCGCTTCCGGGATGTAGCACAGCGGCTGCGTTAAATGACGGCGGGCATGACGTAAATGGCGCAGCGTAGTGGAGTAAATTCCGCTGATCGCGCTATTACGCACCATGATGTAAAACATCCGCAATATTGCTTCGGGTTTGCGAATAAACAGGTCGTCGTCGCGCAGATCAATCAACGTGCCGCGCAGTTGAAAGTCGTCATCAATCGGACGTGGTTTTTCATCGGCGGGCAGGGCGAGGATCGCCTCGTCGAACAGTTGCAACAGCATGTGGTTCAGTTCGCTGACCCGCCGTGTGACGCGGAAATAGTCTTTCATCATCCGCTCGATAGGCTCGTTGCCTTCACCGCCGTAGTTCAGGCGTTGCGCCACGCTGAGCTGACGATCAAACAGCAGACGGTTGTCGTAACGACTAACGACCAGATGCAGGGCAAAGCGAATGCGCCACAGGATATGCAAACATTCATTCAGCTCGGCACGTTCTGCCTGCGTCAAAAAGCCGAAACCGACCATTTCATCCAGTGAGGTGGCGCCAAAATGGCGGCGGGCCACCCATTGCAGGGTATGAATATCGCGCAGGCCGCCGGGACTACTTTTGATATCCGGCTCCAGGTTATAGCTGGTGCCGTGATAGCGCTGGTGGCGCTGATTCTGCTCTTCAACTTTGGCTGCGTAAAACTTATCGGACGGCCAGAAACCTTCGCTAAAAATATGCTTTTGTAGCTCAAGAAACAGCGCCACATCACCAATCAGCAGGCGCGTTTCAATCAGGTTGGTGGCGACGGTTAAATCTGACAATCCTTCCAGCAGACACTCTTCCAGCGTGCGCACGCTGTGCCCAACCTCGAGCCTCACGTCCCATAGCAGCGTTAACAGTTCGCCAACTTTTTCGGCCTGCGCGTCTGGTAGCTTTTTACGACTCAGGATCAGCAGGTCAATATCGGAAAGCGGATGCAGTTCGCCGCGCCCGTAACCGCCAACGGCAACCAGCGCCAGGTCGGCAATTTGACCGAAACCGGCTTCAATCCACAGACGTTGCAGTAACTGGTCAATAAACTCGGTGCGGGCCTCAATCAGCTGCTCTGCGGAAATCCCGCTGTCAAACGCGTCACCTAACCAGTGCTGGAAAGTGTCGATATGCGCTTTAATGCCGGGGCAGTTGAGATCGTGCTGCGGCCAGGTTCCGGGGTTCTGCGGTTGGCCTGGCAGGGTGGGGAGGGCAGTATTTGCGTGTTGTTCAGGAAGAGTATTCATTATGCGCCACCCATTAAAAAAGCCGGATGACGGCGTGAACGCCTTACCCGGCCTACGAAGTAGTACAATTTGTAGGCCTGATAAGATGCGGGCGCATCGCCATCAGGCAAAACATTATTCGTCGTGTGTGATGATCGCCGGGATGGTGTCATCCTTGCGTAATGTCAGAATTTCACAGCCTTTTTCCGTCACCACAATAGTATGCTCGTACTGAGCAGACAAGCTCCGATCTTTGGTTTTCACCGTCCATCCGTCTTTCATGGTGCGGATGCGGTAATCACCGGCATTCAGCATGGGTTCTACGGTGAAGGTCATGCCCGGCTGCAGTACCACACCGCCGTCGTCTGCATCGTAGTGCAGGACCTGCGGCTCTTCATGGAAGCCGCGACCGATGCCGTGACCGCAATATTCACGGACCACAGAGAAGCCTTCGCCTTCCGCGTATTTCTGAATCGCAGCGCCCAGCGTGCGCAGGCGAATACCCGGTTTTACCATCCGCAGCGCCAGATACAGGCTTTCCTGCGTGACGCGGCACAAACGCTCGCCCAGAATGGTTGGTTTGCCGACGATGAACATTTTCGAGGTATCACCGTGGAACTCGTCTTTAATCACGGTTACGTCGATGTTGACGATATCGCCGTCTTTCAGGAGCTTGGCGTCGTCCGGGATCCCATGGCACACCACTTCATTAATAGAGATGCACACGGACTTCGGATAACCGTGATAGCCCAGGCAGGCGGAAATGGCCTGCTGCTCATTCACGATGTAGTCATTACAGATGCGATCCAGTTCGCCGGTGCTGACGCCTGGCTTAACAAACGGTTCGATCATTTCCAGTACATCGGCGGCCAGACGGCCAGCGACGCGCATTTTTTCGATTTCTTCAGGGGTCTTGATTGAGATAGCCATGAATTCTGTCCATCAGTGCCGATGATATCGGCAATAATTGTTTAAGTGGTGCTAATGGTATCAGTCCGGCATACATGCTGCCAAATTGAGAATCATTCTGAACTTCGCCTTTCGTGCCACAGGTGTGTTGGCTGTATTTGCTCACTCCAGCCGCTTACTGCATGTAGGCTCCCGGAGATGCAAAAATTGGCTGCCTCCCTGTAACACGAAATTCATCGTTCATTCAGCACGCACCGCCAACAATTATTGGTGTCGGTAGCGTATTTGTGGTATAAAGCGCGCCGGACTTCCGATCCATTTGAAGACTACACACGATGGACGGGAGCGACAAATCTCACTTTGTGTAACAACACACACGTATCGGCACATATTCCGGGGTGCCCTTTGGGGTCGGTAATATGGGATGCGTGGAGGCTTAACCCCAACTTTTATATATAGAGGTTTTAATCATGGCAACTGTTTCCATGCGCGACATGCTCAAGGCTGGTGTTCACTTCGGTCACCAGACCCGTTACTGGAACCCGAAAATGAAGCCGTTCATCTTCGGTGCGCGTAACAAAGTTCACATCATCAACCTTGAGAAAACTGTACCGATGTTCAACGAAGCTCTGGCTGAACTGAACAAGATCTCTGCTCGTAAAGGTAAAATCCTTTTCGTTGGTACTAAACGCGCTGCAAGCGAAGCGGTGAAAGAAGCTGCTAACAACTGCGACCAGTTCTTCGTGAACCATCGCTGGTTGGGCGGCATGCTGACTAACTGGAAAACCGTTCGTCAGTCCATCAAACGTCTGAAAGATCTGGAAACTCAGTCTCAGGACGGTACTTTCGAAAAGCTGACCAAGAAAGAAGCGCTGATGCGTACTCGTGAGCTTGAGAAACTGGAAAACAGCCTGGGCGGTATCAAAGACATGGGCGGTCTGCCGGACGCTCTGTTCGTAATCGATGCTGACCACGAGCACATTGCTATCAAAGAAGCAAACAACCTGGGTATCCCAGTATTTGCTATCGTTGATACCAACTCTGATCCGGACGGTGTTGACTTCGTTATCCCGGGTAACGACGACGCAATCCGTGCTGTGACCCTGTACCTGGGCGCTGTAGCTACTACCGTTCGTGAAGGCCGTTCTCAGGATCTGGCTTCCCAGGCGGAAGAAAGCTTCGTAGAAGCTGAATAATAAGGCACGCTCGTTCGAGCCCCCTTATAAACCAGGTAGTATCACGTTTGGTTAGGGGCCCTTTAGGCCCCTTTTTCACTTTTAAATCTGTGCGGTTTCATGCCGGGCAGATCAAATCTTCCGAGGATTTTAGAATGGCTGAAATTACCGCATCCCTGGTAAAAGAGCTGCGTGAGCGTACTGGCGCAGGCATGATGGATTGCAAAAAAGCACTGACTGAAGCTAATGGCGACATCGAGCTGGCAATCGAAAACATGCGTAAGTCCGGCGCAATCAAAGCGGCGAAAAAAGCAGGCAACGTTGCTGCTGACGGCGTAATCAAAACCAAAATCGACGGCAACATCGCTTTCATTCTGGAAGTTAACTGCCAGACTGACTTCGTTGCTAAAGATGCTGGTTTCCAGGCATTTGCTGACAAAGTACTGGACGCTGCCGTTGCTGGCAAAATCACTGACGTTGAAGTTCTGAAAGCGCAGTTCGAAGAAGAACGTGTTGCTCTGGTTGCTAAAATCGGTGAGAACATCAACATCCGTCGCGTTGCTTCCCTGGAAGGCGAAGTTCTGGGTAACTACCAGCACGGTGCTCGTATCGGTGTTCTGGTTGCTGCAACTGGCGCTGACGAAGAGCTGGTTAAACAGCTGGCAATGCACGTTGCTGCAAGCAAACCAGAATTCGTTAAGCCGGAAGACGTTTCTGCTGAAGTGGTAGAGAAAGAATACCAGGTTCAGCTGGACATCGCGATGCAGTCTGGTAAGCCGAAAGAAATCGCAGAGAAAATGGTTGAAGGCCGTATGAAGAAATTCACCGGCGAAGTTTCTCTGACCGGCCAGCCTTTCGTTATGGAGCCGAGCAAATCTGTTGGTCAGCTGCTGAAAGAGCACAATGCTGACGTAACTGGCTTCATCCGCTTTGAAGTGGGCGAAGGCATCGAAAAAGTTGAGACTGACTTTGCAGCAGAAGTTGCTGCGATGTCCAAGCAGTCTTAATTTTTAAAGGAGCCGCCTGAGGGCGGCTTCTTTTTGTGTCTGGCTTGTAAATTCAGCGAACCGCTATAGTGGTCATGCTGAAAAGCGACATACAATGTCGCCGGAATTAATTCATCTCATTCGTTGACAGTCTCAGGAAAGAAACATGGCTACCAATGCAAAACCCGTCTACAAACGTATTCTGCTTAAGTTAAGTGGCGAAGCTCTGCAAGGTTCAGAAGGCTTCGGTATTGATGCAAGCATCCTTGACCGTATGGCTCAGGAAATCAAAGAGCTGGTTGAGCTGGGTATCCAGGTTGGCGTAGTGATTGGTGGTGGTAACCTGTTCCGTGGCGCTGGTCTGGCGAAAGCAGGGATGAACCGCGTTGTGGGCGACCACATGGGCATGTTAGCCACCGTCATGAACGGTCTGGCGATGCGCGATGCGCTTCACCGCGCCTATGTGAACGCTCGCTTGATGTCCGCAATTCCTCTGAATGGCGTGTGTGATAACTACAGCTGGGCGGAAGCAATCAGCCTGCTGCGTAACAACCGCGTTGTTATTTTGTCTGCGGGTACTGGCAATCCGTTCTTCACTACCGACTCTGCGGCTTGCCTGCGTGGTATTGAAATTGAAGCGGATGTGGTACTGAAAGCCACCAAAGTCGATGGCGTATTTACGGCTGACCCGGCTAAAGATCCAACGGCGACTATGTACGAACAGTTGACCTATGCTGAAGTACTGGATAAAGAGCTGAAAGTGATGGATCTTGCGGCGTTTACACTGGCTCGTGACCACAAATTACCGATTCGTGTCTTTAACATGAACAAACCGGGTGCGCTGCGCCGTGTTGTTATGGGTGAAAAAGAAGGCACGTTAATCACGGAATAATTCCCGTTGCGGCTAAATGCAGGTAATATTCCGCTTTAATGTCGCGGGATACGTCCCTCAAAATTAATCAAGACTATACTTGTCACATCTTGCGTGGTGGGTATGGTCTGACTGAAACAAGCTTTCAAGGATTCGTAACGTGATCAACGATATCAGAAAAGATGCTGAAGTACGCATGGACAAATGCGTCGAAGCGTTCAAAAACCAAATCAGCAAAATTCGCACGGGCCGTGCTTCTCCTAGCCTGCTGGATGGTATTGTCGTGGAATATTACGGCACACCGACCCCGCTGCGCCAGCTGGCAAGCGTAACGGTTGAAGATTCCCGTACCCTGAAAATCAACGTGTTCGACCGTTCTATGGGGCCAGCCGTTGAGAAAGCAATTATGGCTTCCGACCTCGGTCTGAATCCAAGCTCTGCGGGTTCCGACATCCGCGTTCCGCTGCCGCCGCTGACTGAAGAACGTCGTAAAGATCTGACCAAGATCGTGCGTGGCGAAGCTGAAGGCGCGCGCGTTGCCGTACGTAACGTACGCCGCGATGCCAACGACAAAGTGAAAGCGTTGTTGAAAGAAAAAGAGATCAGCGAAGATGACGATCGCCGTTCTCAGGACGACGTACAGAAACTGACTGACGCAGCTATCAAGAAAGTTGATGCGGCGCTGGCAGAGAAAGAAACGGAACTGATGCAGTTCTGATTCGCCTGTACGCTAAAAACGCCGCTTAGAAGGCCTGAGAAGGCTGGATGGCGGCGTTTTGCTTTTTTCTGTCTATATACTCTAAATATTCGAGTTGCAGGAAGGCGGCGACGCAGGGCATCCCCGGGAGCGTACACCTGTGCGTGACAGGGGTGAACGAGGAGAGCCAACGTACATGCAACTTGAAATATGACGAGTAAAATTCTTCTGGATGTCTGATGAAGCAATTAACCATCCTGGGATCAACCGGTTCCATTGGTTGCAGTACGCTGGATGTAGTACGCCATAACCCGGAAAAATTTCGTGTTGCTGCGTTGGTGGCGGGTAAAAATGTCGTCCGTATGGTTGAGCAATGTCTGGAATTTTCTCCTCGCTATGCGGTAATGGACGATGAAAAAAGCGCTGCGTTGGTAAAAGCAGCTCTGCTGGAGCAGGGTAGTCGTACTGAGGTTATGAGCGGGCAGCAGGCTGCCTGTGATATGGCTGCGCTGGATGATGTTGATCAGGTTATGGCGGCGATTGTCGGCGCGGCGGGCTTGCTACCGACGCTGGCGGCAATCCGCGCGGGCAAAAGCATTTTGCTGGCGAATAAAGAGTCTCTGGTGACCTGCGGGCGTCTGTTTATGGACGACGTGCAACGCCACAAAGCACAGCTTTTGCCGGTAGATAGCGAACATAACGCGATTTTTCAGAGTTTACCGCAACCTATCCAACACAATCTGGGATACGCTGACCTTGAGCAAAATGGCGTCATATCAGTTTTGCTTACCGGGTCTGGTGGCCCTTTCCGTGAAACGGCATTGCGCGATCTGGTTTCTATGACCCCCGATCAGGCATGTCGTCATCCGAATTGGTCGATGGGACGAAAAATCTCTGTCGATTCAGCCACCATGATGAATAAAGGTCTGGAATACATTGAAGCGCGTTGGTTATTTAATGCCAATGCAGGCCAGATGGAAGTGCTGATTCACCCGCAGTCGGTTATTCATTCGATGGTGCGTTATCAGGATGGTAGCGTTCTGGCGCAGTTGGGGGAACCTGATATGCGTACACCTATTGCTCATACGATGGCATGGCCAGAACGAGTGACGTCCGGCGTTAAGCCTGTCGACTTTTGCAAGCTCAGTGCGTTGACGTTTTCCGCACCTGATTACCAGCGTTATCCATGCCTGAAACTGGCGATGGACGCGTTTGAGCAAGGGCAGGCGGCGACGACCGCTTTGAACGCAGCGAATGAAATTACCGTTGCCGCATTCCTGGCGCAGCAGATCCGATTTACCGATATTGCTGACCTGAATTTATCCGTACTGGATAAGATGGATTTGCAGGAGCCACAGAGCGTTGATGACGTGCTGAAGGTTGATGCTATCGCGCGGGAAGTCGCCAGAAAAGAAGTGATGCGACGCTCAAGCTGATGATAATCCCTCCTCGGAGAATCGCGCTATTTGTTAGCGTTGGGCTTCAGTGATATAGTCTGCGCCACTCGATCGCGGGTATTTGTTTTTTTTCGGTCGGGTAAGCCGTGGTTTGACACGGCTTTTTTGTGGATGCACAAAATCATTCAGGTTGCATCAAGGTGGCAAGTGGATGAGTCCCCTGGAGCATACAAAGAGTATGTGACTTGGGCGAAGATCACAGCCGACGAAGGAGCAGCCTGAAGGATGAAGCGCAAAAGGCTTCAGTATTCCTGAGTACCGTATAATCCTTTCAGGGACTAAAAACGCGTTATGTTGTCTGCAACTAAACCATTAAGCGAAAATTTGCCAGCACATGGTTGTCGCCATGTAGCAATTATCATGGATGGCAATGGCCGCTGGGCGAAAAAGCAAGGGAAGATTCGCGCCTTTGGACATAAGGCCGGAGCAAAGTCCGTCCGCCGGGCTGTCTCTTTTGCTGCCAATAACGGTATTGATGCGTTAACGCTGTATGCCTTTAGCAGTGAGAACTGGAACCGACCTGCGCAGGAAGTGAGCGCGTTAATGGAGCTGTTTGTGTGGGCGCTTGATAGCGAAGTGAAAAACCTGCACCGCCATAACGTACGTCTGCGTATTATCGGGGATATCAGTCGATTTAACTCACGTTTGCAAGAACGGATTCGCAAATCAGAAGCGATTACCGCCCAGAATACCGGGTTGACGCTAAATATTGCAGCGAATTACGGTGGACGGTGGGATATAGTCCAGGGAGTCAGACAACTGGCACAACAGGTGCAGGACGGTCTGCTGCGTCCAGAGCAAATCGATGAAGAGATGCTGGGGCAGCAAATTTGTATGCATGAACTGGCTCCTGTGGATTTAGTGATAAGGACTGGGGGAGAGCATCGAATTAGTAATTTTCTGTTGTGGCAAATTGCCTATGCCGAACTTTACTTTACGGATGTTCTCTGGCCCGATTTCGATGAACAAGACTTTGAAGGTGCGCTGCATGCCTTTGCTAATCGTGAGCGTCGTTTCGGCGGCACCGAGCCCGGTGATGAAAAAGCCTGATGGGGGTCGCTTTTGCTGAAGTATCGCCTGATTTCTGCTTTTGTTTTAATACCCGTTGTCATCGCGGCGCTGTTTTTGCTGCCGCCGGTGGGGTTCGCCATTGTTACGCTGGCCGTCTGTATGCTGGCCGCCTGGGAATGGGGACAGTTAAGCGGTTTTACCACGCGTACGCAGCGAGTCTGGCTGGCTGTTTTGTGCGGGCTACTGCTGGCACTGATGCTATTTTTGTTGCCGGAATACCATCGCAATATTCATCAGCCGCTGGTTGAAGTATCGCTGTGGGCGTCGCTGGGCTGGTGGGTCGTGGCGCTGTTACTGGTGCTGTTTTATCCCGGCTCTGCGTCGGTCTGGCGTAATTCCAAAACATTACGCATAATTTTCGGCGTGTTAACCATAGTCCCTTTCTTTTGGGGAATGCTGGCGCTACGTGCATGGCACTATGATGAGAATCATTATAGTGGCGCGCTATGGCTGCTGTATGTCATGATCCTCGTCTGGGGAGCGGACTCGGGTGCCTATATGTTTGGTAAGTTGTTTGGCAAACATAAGCTGGCGCCGAAGGTTTCTCCTGGTAAAACCTGGCAGGGTTTTATTGGCGGACTCGCCACTGCGGCCGTGATCTCATGGGGTTATGGCATGTGGGCGAATCTTGAGGTTGCGCCTGTCACCTTGCTTATTTGCTCCATCGTTGCAGCCCTGGCCTCCGTGCTGGGTGACCTGACCGAGAGTATGTTTAAGCGTGAAGCAGGTATTAAGGACAGTGGTCACTTAATACCAGGACACGGCGGTATTTTGGATCGTATTGATAGCCTGACGGCTGCGGTACCGGTCTTTGCCTGCCTGTTGTTACTGGTATTCAGGACGCTCTAACGGATGGTCTTATGCTGAGTATTCTCTGGAATCTGGCTGCATTCATCGTTGCACTTGGTGTGCTTATCACCGTGCATGAATTTGGTCATTTCTGGGTTGCACGGCGCTGCGGAGTCCGCGTCGAACGCTTTTCCATTGGCTTTGGAAAAGCGCTTTGGCGGCGTACCGATAAATCAGGTACGGAATACGTCATCGCCCTGATTCCCCTCGGCGGTTACGTCAAAATGCTGGATGAGCGCGCTGAACCGGTCGCACCGGAGCTGCGCCATTACGCTTTCAACAATAAAACGGTTGGACAACGCGCAGCCATCATCGCCGCAGGTCCGATTGCCAACTTCCTTTTTGCTATTTTCGCGTATTGGCTGGTGTTTATCATCGGTGTCCCTGGCGTTCGTCCGGTTGTTGGTGAAATAACACCCAACTCGATTGCCGCACAGGCGCAAATTCAGCCGGGTACGGAACTAAAAGCGGTTGATGGTATCGAAACCCCTGATTGGGATGCCGTGCGATTACAACTGGTATCCAAAATTGGCGATGAACATACGACTCTCAGCGTGGCGCAGTTTGGCAGCAACCAGCGGCAGGACAAAACGCTGGATTTACGCCATTGGGCATTTGAGCCAGACAAAGAGGATCCTGTTTCCAGTTTAGGGATTCGCCCACGCGGTCCGCAGATTGAATCGGTGCTGTCAGAAGTGCAGGTAAACTCCGCTGCAAGTAAGGCGGGTTTGCAAGCTGGCGACAGGATCGTTAAAGTCAATGGTCAGCCGCTGACGCAATGGATGACGTTCGTGACGCTGGTGCGCGATAATCCGGATAAGCCGTTAGCGCTAGATATTGAAAGACAAGGAAGTTCCTTGTCTTTAACGTTAACCCCAGATTCAAAACAGGTTAACGGGAAGGCAGAGGGTTTTGCGGGCGTGGTGCCTAAAGTTATTCCTCTGCCTGATGAGTATAAGACTGTACGCCAGTATGGGCCATTCAGCGCCATCCTCGAAGCCTCGGATAAAACGTGGCAGTTGATGAAGCTGACGGTCAGTATGCTGGGAAAATTGATTACCGGTGATGTAAAACTGAACAACCTCAGTGGGCCTATTTCTATCGCCCAGGGGGCTGGGATGTCAGCGGAGTTCGGGGTTATTTATTACCTGATGTTCCTTGCGCTTATCAGCGTGAACTTAGGGATAATCAACCTGTTTCCGTTGCCCGTTCTTGACGGGGGGCATCTGCTGTTCCTGGCGATTGAAAAGCTGAAGGGCGGTCCGGTATCCGAGCGGGTTCAAGACTTTAGTTATCGCATTGGCTCTATCTTGCTGGTGTTGTTAATGGGGCTTGCACTTTTCAATGATTTCTCTCGGTTGTAAGAGAGTGTTAGGAAGAACGCATAATAACGATGGCGATGAAAAAGTTGCTCATAGCGTCGCTGCTGTTTAGCAGCGCCACCGTATACGGTGCTGAAGGGTTCGTAGTGAAGGACATTCATTTCGAAGGCCTACAGCGAGTCGCCGTTGGTGCGGCTCTCCTCAGTATGCCGGTGCGCACAGGCGACACGGTTAATGATGAAGACATCAGTAATACCATTCGTGCTCTGTTCGCCACCGGTAACTTTGAGGATGTCCGCGTCCTGCGCGATGGTGATACCCTTCTGGTTCAGGTAAAAGAACGTCCGACGATTGCCAGCATCACTTTCTCCGGTAACAAATCGGTGAAAGATGACATGCTCAAGCAAAACCTCGAGGCTTCTGGTGTGCGTGTTGGCGAGTCTCTGGATCGCACCACGCTAGCCGATATCGAAAAAGGGCTGGAAGATTTCTACTATAGCGTCGGTAAGTACAGCGCCAGTGTGAAAGCGGTGGTAACGCCGTTGCCGCGTAACCGCGTTGACCTCAAGCTGGTCTTCCAGGAAGGCGTTTCGGCGAAGATCCAACAGATCAATATCGTCGGCAACCATGCTTTCTCGACCGACGAACTGATCTCTCACTTCCAACTGCGTGATGAAGTGCCGTGGTGGAACGTGGTGGGCGATCGTAAATACCAGAAACAGAAACTGGCGGGCGATCTTGAAACCTTGCGCAGCTACTATCTGGATCGCGGTTATGCTCGCTTCAATATCGATTCCACCCAGGTAAGCCTGACGCCGGATAAAAAAGGTATCTACATTACCGTTAACATCACTGAAGGCGATCAATACAAGCTTTCAGGGGTACAGGTGAGCGGTAATCTGGCTGGGCACTCCGCCGAAATTGAGACCCTGACCAAAATCGAGCCAGGCGAACTCTATAACGGCACCAAAGTGACCAAAATGGAAGATGATATCAAGAAGCTTCTGGGTCGCTATGGCTATGCCTATCCGCGCGTACAGTCGCAACCTGAAATCAACGACGCCGACAAAACCGTTAAATTACGCGTAAACGTGGATGCAGGTAACCGTTTCTACGTGCGTAAGATTCGTTTTGAAGGTAACGACACCTCTAAAGATTCCGTTCTGCGTCGCGAAATGCGCCAGATGGAAGGTGCCTGGTTGGGTAGCGATCTGGTCGATCAGGGTAAAGAGCGTCTGAACCGTCTGGGTTACTTTGAAACTGTCGATACCGATACTCAGCGTGTACCGGGTAGCCCGGATCAGGTTGATGTGGTCTATAAGGTCAAAGAGCGTAACACCGGTAGCTTTAACTTCGGCGTTGGTTACGGTACTGAAAGCGGCGTGAGCTTCCAGGCTGGCGTTCAGCAAGATAACTGGTTAGGTACCGGTTATTCAGTCGGCATCAACGGCACCAAAAACGACTATCAGACCTATACTGAGTTGTCTGTCACCAACCCATATTTCACCGTTGATGGGGTGAGCCTTGGTGGTCGCGTTTTCTACAATGACTTTAAAGCGGATGATGCAGACCTGTCCGACTATACCAACAAAAGTTATGGTACTGACGCAACGCTCGGCTTCCCGATCAACGAATACAACACCTTGCGTGCGGGTGTGGGTTATGTGCATAACTCCTTGTCTAACATGGATCCACAGGTTGCAATGCAACGTTATCTGGTTTCAATGGGTAAGGATCCTGACGCTGATAGCTTTAAATCAGACGATTTCACCTTCAACTATGGGTGGACATATAACAAGCTGGACCGTGGGTACTTCCCAACGGAAGGTACGCGTGTCAACCTGAACGGTAAAGTAACCATTCCGGGTTCTGACAACGAATACTACAAAGCGACGTTGGATACCGCGACCTATGTGCCGATCGATGACGATCACAAATGGGTTGTTCTGGGTCGCACGAAGTGGGGCTATGGTGACGGCATCGGCAGCAAAGAGATGCCATTCTACGAGAACTTCTATGCCGGTGGTTCCAGCACCGTGCGTGGTTTCCAGTCCAACACCATCGGTCCAAAGGCTGTCTATTTACCGGCTAATCGTTATAACAACGATAGCGATTACGATAACGAATGTGACGCCACCAATACTTCACCGTGTAAATCGGATGATGCGGTAGGCGGTAACGCCATGGCTGTCGCCAGCCTGGAATTTATTACCCCGACGCCGTTTATCAGCGACAAGTATGCCAACTCGGTTCGTACCTCATTCTTCTGGGATATGGGTACCGTTTGGGATACGAACTGGGATTCAGCTAAGTACTCTGGTTATCCGGACTACAGCGATCCGAACAATATCCGTATGTCAGCGGGTATCGCTTTACAATGGATGTCCCCATTGGGGCCGTTGGTTTTCTCCTACGCCCAGCCGTTCAAGAAGTACGATGGAGACAAAGCGGAACAGTTCCAGTTTAACATTGGTAAAACCTGGTAATTGTTCTTCGCAAAGGAATGTAGTGGTAGTGTAGCGATGACTTTAGGCGATCTTGCATGGGATCGCCTGGCCACGCAAAGAACTGTACCTTCGGGTGCAAATGGGATGGTAAGGAGTTAATTGTGAAAAAGTGGTTATTAGCTGCAGGTCTCGGTTTAGCGATGGCAACGTCCGCACAGGCTGCTGACAAAATTGCAATCGTCAACATGGGTAGCTTGTTCCAACAGGTTGCACAGAAGACGGGCGTTTCTGCTACGCTGGAAAACGAGTTCAAAGGCCGTGCCAGCGAACTGCAGCGTATGGAATCTGATCTGCAATCTAAAATGCAGCGTCTGCAATCCATGAAAGCGGGTAGCGATCGTACCAAGCTGGAAAAAGACGTCATGGCTCAGCGTCAGACTTTCTCTCAGAAAGCTCAGGCTTTTGAGCAGGATCGTGCGCGTCGTTCCAACGAAGAACGTGGCAAACTGGTTACTCGTATCCAGACAGCTGTGAAATCTGTTGCTAACAGTCAGAGCATCGATCTGGTTGTTGACGCAAACACCGTTGCATACAACAGCAGCGATGTAAAAGACATCACCGCTGACGTACTGAAACAGGTTAAATAAGTAATGCCTTCAATTCGACTGGCTGATTTAGCAGAGCAGTTGGATGCAGAATTACACGGTGATGGCGATATCGTCATCACCGGCGTAGCGTCCATGCAATCTGCGCAAACTGGCAATATCACGTTCATGGTGAATCCTAAGTACCGTGAACACTTAGGCACATGCCAGGCTTCTGCCGTTGTGATGACGCAGGACGATCTTCCTTTTGCTAAGAGTGCAGCGCTGGTAGTGAAGAATCCCTACCTGACCTATGCACGTATGGCGCAAATCTTAGATACCACGCCGCAGCCCGCACAAAACATTGCACCGAGTGCAGTGATCGATGCGACGGCGAAGCTGGGTAATAATGTTTCTGTGGGCGCAAATGCGGTCATTGAGTCTGGCGTAGAACTGGGCGATAACGTCGTTATCGGCGCTGGCTGCTTCGTCGGAAAAAATACTAAAATCGGCGCAGGTTCACGCTTGTGGGCGAATGTGACGATTTACCACGACATTCAGATCGGTGAGAATTGCCTGATCCAGTCCAGCACTGTCGTCGGATCTGATGGATTTGGTTACGCGAACGATCGCGGTAACTGGGTGAAGATCCCGCAGCTTGGTCGCGTGATTATCGGCGATCGCGTCGAGATCGGCGCTTGTACCACCATTGACCGTGGTGCGCTGGACGATACTGTGATCGGTAATGGTGTTATCATTGATAACCAGTGCCAGATTGCGCATAACGTTGTGATTGGCGACAATACGGCGGTAGCCGGTGGCGTCATTATGGCGGGTAGCCTGAAGATTGGCCGTTACTGCATGATTGGCGGCGCCAGCGTGATCAATGGGCATATGGAAATATGCGATAAAGTCACGGTTACTGGCATGGGTATGGTGATGCGTCCTATCACCGAACCTGGCGTCTATTCCTCAGGCATTCCGCTACAGCCCAATAAGGTATGGCGTAAAACAGCTGCACTGGTGATGAATATTGATGATATGAGCAAGCGTCTCAAAGCGATTGAGCGCAAGGTTAATCAACAAGACTAAAGCACCGTTTTTGCATGTCTGACTTTTCGGCCTGTCCCATTCATACGATTGCGACAGGCCGTGTTATTATTGCCTTTTAGTATATTTTGACAGGAAGAGTATTTTGACTACTAACACTCATACTCTGCATATTGAAGAGATTTTAGAACTTCTGCCGCACCGTTTTCCGTTTCTGCTGGTTGACCGCGTGCTGGATTTTGAAGAAGGTCGTTTTCTGCGCGCAGTGAAAAATGTATCTGTTAACGAGCCTTTCTTCCAGGGCCACTTCCCGGGTAAACCTATTTTCCCAGGCGTACTGATTCTGGAAGCAATGGCGCAGGCCACCGGTATCCTTGCGTTTAAAAGCGTAGGGAAACTGGAACCAGGTGAACTGTACTATTTTGCGGGTATTGACGAAGCGCGCTTTAAGCGTCCTGTCGTGCCAGGCGATCAGATGATCATGGAAGTGACTTTCGAGAAAACGCGCCGCGGCCTGACCCGTTTTAAAGGGGTTGCGCTGGTCGACGGTAAAGTTGTGTGCGAAGCAACGATGATGTGTGCCCGTAGCCGGGAGGCCTGATACGTGATTGATAAATCCGCCTTTATTCACCCAACTGCCATTGTGGAAGAAGGCGCCAGCATTGGCGCTAACGCTCACATTGGCCCATTTTGTATTGTTGGACCCCATGTTGAAATTGGTGAGGGTACCGTACTGAAGTCTCACGTTGTCGTGAATGGCCATACAAAAATTGGTCGCGATAACGAGATCTATCAGTTTGCCTCCATCGGTGAAGTTAACCAGGATCTGAAATATGCTGGTGAACCGACCCGCGTGGAAATTGGCGATCGCAACCGCATCCGCGAAAGCGTCACCATTCATCGTGGCACAGTGCAGGGCGGTGGAGTGACGAAGGTGGGCAGCGATAACTTACTGATGATTAATGCGCACGTCGCGCATGATTGTACGGTAGGCAACCGCTGTATTCTGGCGAATAACGCCACGCTTGCCGGGCATGTGTCGCTGGATGATTTTGTTATCATCGGCGGCATGACTGCGGTGCATCAGTTCTGCATCATCGGCGCGCATGTGATGGTTGGCGGCTGTTCTGGCGTTGCTCAGGACGTGCCTCCGTACGTTATCGCCCAGGGCAACCACGCAACGCCATTTGGCGTCAATATCGAAGGTCTGAAGCGTCGTGGATTCACCCGCGAAGCGATTACCGCGATTCGTAATGCCTACAAAGCGTTGTACCGTAGCGGTAAAACGCTGGAAGAAGTGAAACCGGAAATCGCGGAACTGGCGAAACAGTACCCTGAAGTTCAGGCTTTCAGCGACTTCTTTGAGCGCTCAACGCGTGGTCTGATTCGTTAATGACTGAGCAGCGTCCTTTAACGATTGCCCTCGTCGCCGGAGAAACCTCCGGCGATATTCTTGGTGCAGGGTTAATTCGTGCACTCAAGGCTCGCGTTCCCAATGCGCGTTTTGTTGGCGTGGCGGGTCCGCTGATGCAGGCCGAAGGCTGTGAAGCCTGGTACGAAATGGAAGAGCTGGCGGTAATGGGCATTGTTGAAGTGCTCGGACGCCTGCGCCGTTTACTGCATATTCGCGCCGATCTCACTCGCCGATTTACCGACTTAAAGCCGGATGTTTTCGTCGGTATTGATGCGCCTGATTTCAATATTACCCTCGAAGGGAATTTGAAAAAGCAGGGCATTAAAACCATTCATTACGTCAGCCCCTCTGTGTGGGCCTGGCGACAGAAACGCGTTTTCAAAATAGGCAGATCCACCAATATGGTGCTGGCCTTTCTGCCTTTCGAAAAAGCGTTTTATGACAAATTTAACGTCCCGTGCCGCTTTATCGGTCATACCATGGCAGATGCCATGCCGTTGGACCCGGATAAAAACGCGGCTCGCGATGTTCTGGGTATTCCCCATGACGTTCACTGCCTGGCGCTATTGCCAGGAAGCCGTGGCGCAGAAGTGGAGATGCTCAGCGCCGATTTTCTGAAAACGGCGCAGTTGTTACGCCAGCATTATCCAGATCTCGAAGTGGTAGTGCCGTTGGTGAATGCCAAACGTCGCGAGCAGTTTGAGCGCATTAAAGCTGAAGTTGCGCCGGAGCTTTCCGTACATCTGCTTAATGGGATGGGACGTGAAGCGATGGTTGCCAGCGATGCCGCACTGCTGGCTTCCGGCACCGCTGCGCTGGAATGTATGCTGGCAAAATGCCCGATGGTGGTTGGCTATCGTATGAAACCTTTCACCTTTTGGCTGGCAAAGCGTCTGGTGAAGACCGATTACGTTTCGCTACCTAACCTGCTGGCGGGAAGAGAACTGGTTAAAGAGCTGTTGCAGGAAGAGTGCGAACCGCAGGCGCTGTCGCAAGCGCTGTTGCCGTTGCTGGCGAATGGCAAAACCAGCCATGCGATGCACGACACATTCCGTGAACTGCATCAGCAGATCCGTTGCAACGCTGATGAGCAGGCGGCGGATGCGGTCCTGGAGTTAGCGCAATGATTGAATTTGTATATCCGCATACGCATTTAGTGGCGGGTGTAGATGAAGTTGGACGTGGTCCTTTGGTCGGCGCGGTCGTCACTGCCGCCGTCATTCTGGATCCGGCTCGCCCTATTATCGGTCTTAACGACTCAAAAAAACTGTCGGAAAAACGTCGCCTGGCGCTATTCGATGAGATTAAAGAAAAAGCGTTAAGCTGGAGCCTGGGGCGTGCGGAACCACATGAAATCGACGAGTTGAATATTTTACATGCCACCATGTTGGCCATGCAGCGTGCGGTTGCGGGTCTGCATATAGCGCCGGAATACGTACTGATCGACGGCAATCGTTGCCCGGCATTACCGGTGCCATCGCTTGCGGTGGTAAAAGGTGATAGCCGTGTGGCGGAGATTAGCGCGGCGTCGATACTGGCAAAAGTCACTCGTGATGCTGAAATGGCGGCCCTGGATACGGTGTTCCCGCAGTATGGCTTTGCACAGCACAAAGGCTATCCAACCGCTTTTCATCTGGAAAAGTTGGCAATGCATGGCGCAACAGAGCACCATCGCCGTAGTTTTGGCCCCGTCAAACGCGCACTGGGACTCACGTCCTGATTCTTGTGTCGAAGGAATCTGAAGATGTCTGAACCTCGTTTCGTCCACCTGCGGGTGCACAGCGACTACTCCATGATCGATGGGCTGGCGAAAACCGGGCCGCTGGTGAAAAAGGCGGCCGCGTTAGGCATGCCTGCGCTGGCGATCACCGATTTTACCAACCTGTGTGGTCTGGTGAAGTTTTACGGAGCGGGTCACGGTGCGGGTATCAAGCCGATAGTTGGCGCAGATTTTCATGTCCGTAGCGAGCTGCTGGGCGATGAACTCACGCAGCTCACCGTGCTGGCCGCAAACAATACTGGCTATCAGAACCTGACGTTGTTGATATCGAAAGCCTATCAGCGTGGTTATGGCGCAGAAGGGCCGGTCATCGACCGGGATTGGCTGGCCGAGTTAAAAGAAGGTTTGATTTTGCTCTCCGGCGGCCGCATGGGCGACGTCGGGCGCAGCCTGCTGCGCGGTAATAACGCGCTGGTTGATGAGTGCGTAGCGTTTTACGAAGAACATTTTCCAAATTGCTATTTCCTCGAGCTTATCCGCACCGGCAGACAAGATGAAGAAAATTATCTGCATGCAGCGGTAGAACTGGCGGAAAGGCGTGGTCTTCCGGTGGTGGCGACCAACGATGTTCGTTTCCTTGAAACCGGTGATTTTGACGCGCATGAAATCCGCGTGGCAATCCACGACGGGTTCACCCTTGACGACCCGAAACGCCCGCGTAATTATTCGCCGCAGCAGTACATGCGTAGCGAAGATGAGATGTGCGAGCTGTTTTCCGATATTCCGGAAGCGCTGCAAAACACCGTTGAGATAGCTAAGCGCTGTAACGTGACGGTACGTCTGGGTGAGTATTTCCTGCCACAGTTCCCGACCGGTGATATGACCACCGAGGATTTCCTCGTGGCGAAATCGCGCGAAGGTCTGGAAGAGCGTCTGGCGTTTTTGTTCCCGGACCCTGAAGTTCGCGCGCAGAAGCGCCCGCCTTATGACGAACGTCTGGAAGTTGAACTTAAAGTTATCAACCAGATGGGATTTCCTGGCTACTTCCTGATCGTGATGGAATTTATCCAGTGGTCGAAAGATAACGGCGTACCGGTAGGCCCTGGACGTGGTTCCGGTGCCGGCTCGCTTGTCGCCTATGCGCTGAAAATTACCGACCTGGATCCGCTGGAATTTGACCTGCTGTTCGAACGTTTCCTGAACCCGGAACGTGTCTCAATGCCCGACTTCGACGTTGACTTCTGTATGGAGAAACGCGACCGGGTAATTGAACACGTGGCGGAAATGTACGGTCGTGATGCGGTTTCGCAGATTATTACCTTCGGTACGATGGCGGCCAAAGCGGTTATCCGCGACGTGGGGCGCGTGCTGGGACACCCGTACGGCTTCGTGGACCGTATTTCGAAACTGGTGCCGCCCGATCCGGGCATGACGCTGGCAAAAGCCTTTGAAGCCGAACCCCAACTGCCGGAAATCTATGAGGCAGATGAAGAGGTTAAAGCGCTGATCGATATGGCGCGTAAGCTGGAAGGTGTCACGCGTAACGCCGGTAAACACGCCGGTGGTGTAGTTATCGCGCCGACCAAAATTACCGATTTTGCGCCGCTGTACTGCGATGAACAGGGGCTGCACCCGGTTACTCAGTTTGATAAGAACGACGTGGAATATGCCGGCCTTGTGAAGTTCGACTTCCTCGGCCTGCGTACGCTCACCATCATCAACTGGGCGCTGGAAATGATTAACGCGCGCCGTGAAAAGAACGGCGAGCCGCCGCTGGATATCGCCGCTATCCCGCTGGATGACAAGAAAAGCTTCGACATGCTGCAACGCTCGGAGACCACGGCGGTCTTCCAGCTTGAATCCCGCGGCATGAAAGATCTTATCAAACGTCTGCAGCCTGACTGCTTCGAAGATATGATCGCCCTGGTGGCCCTGTTCCGTCCGGGTCCGCTACAGTCGGGGATGGTAGATAACTTTATCGACCGTAAGCATGGTCGCGAAGAGATTTCCTACCCGGACGTACAATGGCAGCATGAGTGTCTGAAACCGGTACTGGAGCCGACCTACGGCATTATCCTGTATCAGGAACAGGTTATGCAGATTGCCCAGGAGCTGTCCGGATATACCCTTGGCGGTGCGGACATGTTGCGTCGTGCGATGGGTAAGAAAAAGCCGGAAGAGATGGCTAAGCAGCGCGGCACCTTTGAAGAAGGGGCGAAAAAGCGCGGCGTCGACGGCGAACTGGCGATGAAAATCTTTGACCTGGTGGAGAAATTCGCCGGTTACGGATTTAACAAATCGCACTCCGCTGCCTATGCGCTGGTCTCTTACCAGACGCTATGGCTGAAGGCGCATTACCCCGCCGAGTTTATGGCGGCGGTAATGACCGCCGATATGGATAACACCGAGAAAGTGGTCGGGCTGGTGGATGAATGCTGGCGTATGGGGCTCAAAATCCTGCCGCCGGACATCAACTCCGGGCTTTATCATTTTCACGTGAATGATGATGGCGAAATTGTCTATGGCATCGGCGCGATAAAAGGCGTGGGTGAAGGGCCAATTGAAGCTATTATTGAGGCGCGAAACGAAGGCGGTTACTTCCGCGAGCTGTTTGATCTCTGTGCGCGCACGGACATCAAAAAACTCAACCGCCGGGTGCTGGAAAAGTTAATCATGTCCGGGGCGTTTGACCGCCTTGGTCCGCATCGTGCGGCGCTGATGAATTCGCTCAACGATGCGCTAAAAGCCGCCGATCAGCATGCGAAAGCCGAGGCAACGGGTCAGGCGGACATGTTTGGCGTGCTGGCTGAAGAGCCGGAACAAATTGAACAGTCTTATGCTAACTGTACACCGTGGCCGGAGCAGGTGGTATTAGAGGGGGAACGTGAAACGTTAGGGCTTTACCTGACGGGACACCCCATCAACCAGTATTTAAAAGAAATTGAGCGCTATGTTGGAGGCCACAGGCTGAAAGACATGCATCCGACAGAACGTGGTAAAGTCACCACGGCTGCGGGGCTCGTCATTGCTGCGCGGGTAATGGTCACCAAGCGCGGCAATCGTATCGGCATCTGTACCCTGGATGACCGTTCCGGGCGTCTGGAAGTTATGTTGTTTACCGACGCCCTGGATAAATACCAGCAATTGCTGGAAAAAGACCGCATACTTATCGTCAGCGGACAGGTCAGCTTTGATGACTTCAGCGGCGGGCTTAAAATGATGGCCCGTGAAGTCATGGATATTGACGAAGCCCGGGAAAAATATGCTCGCGGGCTTGCTATCTCGCTGACGGACAGGCAAATTGATGACCAGCTTTTAAACCGACTCCGTCAGTCTCTGGAACCCCACCGCTCGGGGACAATTCCAGTACATCTCTACTATCAGAGGGCGGATGCACGTGCGCGATTGCGTTTTGGCGCAACGTGGCGTGTTTCTCCGAGCGATCGTTTGCTAAACGATCTCCGTGGCCTTATTGGTTCGGAGCAGGTGGAACTGGAGTTTGACTAATACAGGAATACTATGAGTCTGAATTTCCTTGATTTTGAACAGCCGATTGCAGAGCTGGAAGCAAAAATCGATTCTCTGACTGCGGTTAGCCGTCAGGATGAGAAACTGGATATTAACATCGATGAAGAAGTGCATCGTCTGCGTGAAAAAAGCGTAGAGCTGACGCGTAAAATCTTCGCCGATCTTGGCGCATGGCAGGTAGCCCAGTTGGCGCGCCATCCACAGCGTCCGTACACCCTGGATTATGTCCGCCTGGCATTTGATGAATTTGATGAGCTGGCGGGCGATCGTGCCTATGCGGATGATAAAGCTATTGTCGGCGGCATCGCGCGTCTGGATGGTCGTCCGGTGATGATCATTGGTCATCAGAAAGGCCGTGAGACCAAAGAAAAAATTCGTCGTAATTTCGGCATGCCGGCACCGGAAGGCTATCGCAAAGCGCTGCGTCTGATGGAAATGGCCGAGCGTTTCAATATGCCGATCATTACTTTCATCGACACCCCTGGGGCTTATCCGGGCGTGGGCGCGGAAGAACGTGGTCAGTCTGAAGCGATTGCGCGCAACCTGCGTGAAATGTCGCGTCTGAGCGTACCGGTAATCTGCACCGTTATTGGTGAAGGTGGTTCCGGCGGCGCGCTGGCGATCGGCGTAGGCGATAAAGTGAATATGCTGCAATACAGCACCTATTCCGTTATCTCCCCGGAAGGTTGTGCCTCCATTCTGTGGAAAAGCGCCGACAAAGCGCCGCTGGCCGCAGAAGCGATGGGGATTATCGCGCCGCGTCTGAAAGAGCTGAAGCTTATCGACTCTATCATCCCGGAACCGCTGGGCGGCGCGCACCGCAACCCGGAAGTGATGGCTGCGTCCCTGAAATCACAACTGCTGGCCGATCTCGCCGACCTCGACGTGTTAAGCAAAGATGATTTGAAAAACCGTCGTTACCAGCGTCTGATGAGCTACGGTTACGCGTAAACTGCATTAATTCTGAAAAGGGCCACAACGCTGTGGCCCTTTTTTTTACCTGTGGTTTCACCAGGCTATGATTAACTAAGGTTTTTCCAGGAGGATCGCATGAATATCATTGCCATCATGGGACCGCATGGCGTCTTTTATAAAGATGAGCCCATCAAGGAACTTGAGCGTGCGCTGCAACAGCAGGGGTTTCAGATTATCTGGCCGCAGAATAGCGTCGACCTGCTTAAGTTTATCGAACATAACCCACGAATTTGCGGTGTCATTTTTGACTGGGATGAATACAGTCTGGATCTGTGCAGTGACATCAACCAGCTCAACGAGTATCTCCCGCTCTACGCCTTTATTAATACCCATTCGACGATGGATGTTAGCGCGCACGACCTGCGCATGGCGCTGTGGTTTTTTGAGTATGCGCTGGGCCAGTCTGAAGATATTGCAACCCGCATCCGTCAGTACACCAGCGAATACCTCGATAACATCACGCCTCCTTTCACCAAGGCGCTGTTTACCTATGTGAAGGAAGGAAAGTACACCTTCTGCACGCCCGGACATATGGCGGGAACGGCGTATCAGAAAAGCCCGGTCGGCTGCCTGTTCTATGATTTCTTTGGCGGCAATACGCTGAAGGCCGACGTGTCTATTTCCGTGACTGAACTGGGTTCGCTGCTGGATCATACCGGCCCGCATCTGGAAGCGGAGGAGTATATCGCGCGCACCTTTGGCGCCGAGCAGAGCTATATGGTGACCAACGGCACCTCGACGTCGAACAAGATTGTCGGCATGTATGCCGCGCCTTCAGGCAGTACGCTACTGATTGATCGCAACTGTCATAAGTCGCTGGCGCATTTGCTAATGATGAGCGATGTGGTGCCAATCTGGCTGAAGCCTACGCGCAATGCGCTGGGGATCCTCGGCGGTATACCTCGTCGGGAATTCACCCGCGCAAGCATTGAACGCAAGGTAGAAGAGACCCCTCAGGCGCAATGGCCGGTACACGCGGTGATCACCAATTCCACCTATGACGGCCTGTTGTATAACACCAACTGGATCAAGCAAACCCTGGATGTGCCCTCCATTCATTTTGATTCTGCCTGGGTGCCGTATACCCATTTTCACCCGATCTATCAGGGGAAAAGCGGGATGAGCGGCGAACGGGTGCCGGGGAAAGTGATTTTTGAAACCCAGTCAACCCACAAGATGCTGGCGGCACTATCACAGGCTTCTCTGATCCACATTAAGGGCGACTACGACGAAGAGACGTTCAACGAAGCCTTTATGATGCACACTTCCACTTCCCCGAGCTACCCGATTGTCGCGTCGATAGAAACGGCGGCGGCAATGCTGCGTGGCAATTCAGGCAAGCGGTTGATCAATCGTTCGGTGGAGCGGGCGCTGCATTTCCGTAAAGAAGTGCAGCGGCTACGCGAAGAGTCGGATGGCTGGTTCTTTGATATCTGGCAGCCGGAAAGGGTAGATGAAGCGGAGTGCTGGCCGGTAGCGCCTGGTGAAGACTGGCACGGATTTGTTGATGCTGACGCCGATCATATGTTCCTCGACCCGGTGAAGGTCACCATTCTTACGCCGGGAATGGATGAACAGGGAAATATGAGTGAAGAGGGGATCCCTGCGGCGCTGGTGGCGAAATTCCTTGATGAGCGCGGCGTCGTTGTCGAGAAAACAGGACCGTATAATCTGTTGTTCCTGTTTAGTATTGGCATTGATAAAACCCGGGCGATGGGGCTACTGCGCGGCCTGACGGAATTTAAACGCTCGTACGATCTGAATTTACGCGTGAAAAATATGCTGCCGGATCTGTATGCCGAGGATCCCGATTTCTATCGTAATATGCGTATTCAGGATCTGGCGCAGGGGATCCATAAGCTGATCCGCCAGCACGATCTCTCCGGGCTGATGCTGCGGGCATTTGATACCTTACCGGAAATGAAAATGACCCCGCACCAGGCCTGGCAGCGGCAGATCAAAGGTGAGGTCGAAACGGTGGCGCTCGATCAACTGGTGGGGCGCATTTCTGCCAATATGATTCTGCCTTATCCTCCCGGTGTGCCGCTCTTGATGCCCGGGGAAATGATCACGGCCAAAAGTCGGGCTGTACTCGATTTTCTGCTGATGTTGTGTTCAGTGGGTCATCACTATCCCGGATTTGAAACCGATATCCATGGCGCTAAACTGGGTGAGGATGGCGTGTATCGCGTGCGAGTCCTAAAAATGGCATGACGACTTGCGTGAACCCATTACGCACGAGTAACGTGCTGGCAGAAAAACGAAAGAGGCGATGACGCTATGCTGGGATTAAAACAGGTTCACCATATTGCCATTATTGCGACGGATTACGCGGCGAGTAAGGCATTTTACTGTGATGTGCTGGGCTTTACGCTAATCAGCGAAGCCTACCGGGAAGAACGTGACTCGTGGAAGGGTGATCTGGCATTGAACGGTCAGTATGTGATTGAGCTTTTTTCTTTTCCATTTCCGCCTTGCCGTCCGAGCCGACCGGAAGCCTGCGGTTTACGCCATCTGGCGTTCAGCGTAGATGACGTGGAAAAAGCGATCGCGCATCTGGAAGCTCACCACGTGAAGTGCGAATCCGTGCGTATCGATCCGTTTACCGGCAAACGCTTTACGTTTTTTAACGATCCGGACGGATTACCGCTCGAACTGTACGAGCTGTAAGTCTTATCATTGTGGCATTAGCCCGGCAATGTGCCGGGCAATGCCATTGTAAGTAACCATCATGACGACACTCACGCTGAATACTTCACTGCTAAATTCTCAATCGATTCTGGCCGCCTTTAGCGGCGGGCTGGACTCCACCGTGCTGCTGCATCAGCTGGTACTGTGGCGAGCGCAAAATCCTGAGGTTGCCTTGCGCGCAATCCATATTCATCACGGATTAAGCCCGCAGGCAGACAGTTGGGTGCAACACTGTGAGTCGGTATGCGCACAGTGGCAGGTGCCGCTGGTGGTTGAACGGGTCCAACTTGAGGATGATGGTCTGGGCATCGAAGCTCAGGCGCGACGCGCGCGCTATCAGGCATTTGCGCAGACCTTACTACCGGGTGAAGTGCTGATGACCGCCCAGCATCTCGACGACCAGTGTGAAACCTTTCTACTGGCGCTTAAGCGCGGCAGTGGTCCTGCCGGGCTTTCCGCCATGGGCGAAAGCTCACCATTTGCCGGAACCCAACTGATTCGACCGCTGCTGGCGCAAACGCGAGAGGCGCTTGAAGTATGGGCGCGACAGCATGAATTATGCTGGATCGAAGATGAAAGTAATCAGGATGATGCCTACGATCGCAATTTTCTCAGATTGCGCGTTACCCCGTTGCTCCAACAACGATGGCCGCACTTCGCGCAAGCCGCAGCCCGCAGCGCCGCGCTGTGCGCCGAGCAGGAGAGTTTACTGGATGAACTGCTGGCCAACGATTTAGCCGACTGCGTGACTGTTCAAGGCACACTGTTACTGGCACCGTTAATGATGATGAGTGGCGTGCGGCGTGCCGCTTTGCTGCGTCGCTGGCTGGCGGGGTTAAATGCGCCGATGCCTTCCCGGGACGGGCTGGAACGTATCTGGCAGGAAGTGGCGTTGGCGCGAGAAGATGCTTCCCCCTGTTTTCGTCTAGGAGAATATGAGGTCCGTCGCTATCAGTCACAGCTATGGTGGGTTAAATCGGTCGACGGGCAAAGCGAAACCGTCATCCCGTGGTCATGTCGGGAAACGCCGTTGACATTGCCTGCCGGGTTAGGCTCGGTGCAGCTAATCTCTGCTGGCGAATTGCGCATGCCGCAAGCAGGTGAAGCGATCAGTATTCGTTTTAAAGCGCCAGGCGTATTGCATATTGTCGGGCGTAACGGTGGACGTAAATTAAAGAAAATCTGGCAGGAGCAGGGGATCCCGCCCTGGCGACGAGATACCACGCCGTTGTTGTTTTACGGTGAAACGTTGATTGCGGCTGCGGGTGTTTTTGTGACGCGTGAGGGGGCGGCGGTAGATGAAGAAGGTCTGAGTCTGATTTGGCATGCCTGATGGCGGTGCGATTATCAGGCCTGGTCATTTAGGCCTGATAAGGTGCAAGAAAAGTTAAGATTCGCTGACGACCACGGTACCGATTTGCGGGTGGCTGAAGCTGGCAATTTTATCGAGACGAAGCTCCCGGGTTTCACCCGCGACATCTGCGACCAGATACTCCACGTTTTTGCGTGAAACCAGGTCATTCGCTTTCGCCTGCAAAACTTCGCCATCTTTTAGCGCCAGCGTCAGTAACAAATGGTTCTGGCAGGCGAGTTCAAGATTGTCGTAATCATCACAATTGATGGGTTGATACGTTTCATTCATTGACATAATCGCTCACCAGTAAGTTGGCGGCAGCATAGGCCGCTTTTTCCCTGACCGACTCTGGAAGGGCGCTGTCTGCCGCCACTTCATTAAGCACCTTCAATACGCAACCCAGCGCATCCGGGATATACCCTAAGTCTCCGCTGGCGATTTCCGCGTACCGCTTGCGTATTAACTCACAATATTTTTCCACATGCCCTCCTGTCAGCACTCTGACTTAACCGTGGATGCAAGTCTAAGCCTACGAAGATAAACTCTGTTTAGCAAGGTGACTATACCATACTCATTCAAGCAATATCAGCGCCTTGATTGAGGAGCTGTTAGCAGCCTTTTGCCGCAGTTTTCGCTACAATGAGCGCCTGATTCGAAAGGAGTTCTCTCATGGCGCTTAAAGCGACAATTTATAAAGCCGTCGTCAACGTAGCGGATCTCGACCGCAACCAGTTCCTTGACGCGGCCTTGACGCTGGCGCGTCATCCCTCTGAAACCCAGGAGCGCATGATGCTGCGCCTGCTGGCCTGGATTAAATATGCCGATGAACGGTTGCAGTTCACGCGTGGCCTGAGTGCTGAAGACGAGCCTGAAGCATGGCTGCGTAACGACCATCTGGGCATCGATCTCTGGATTGAACTGGGTCTGCCGGATGAGCGTCGTATTAAAAAAGCCTGTACCCAGTCTGGTGAGGTTGCTCTGTTTACTTACAACAGCCGTGCGGCCCAGATCTGGTGGCAGCAAAACCAGAACAAGTGTGCGCAGTTTAAAAATCTCACCGTGTGGTATCTGGATGATGAACAGCTGGCGCAACTGAGTGATTTTGCTGGTCGTACAATGGCGCTGCAGGCAACTATCCAGGATGGCGCTATCTGGCTGTCTGATTCTCAGAACAATCTGGAAATTCATCTGACCGCGTGGCAGCCGCGTTGATGATTGTTATCTCCCGAAACGTCTCTATCCCTGACAGTGAGCTGGAAATCACGGCGATTCGGGCACAGGGCGCGGGCGGTCAGCACGTTAACAAGACCTCGACGGCTATCCACTTGCGCTTTGACATTCGGGCCTCAGGCCTGCCAGAGTATTACAAGGAACGTCTGCTGGCCGCCAGCCATCATCTGATTAGCAGCGATGGCGTTATTATCATTAAGGCGCAGGAATACCGTAGCCAGGAGTTAAATCGGGAAGCGGCAATCTCCCGACTGGTAGCGGTGATAAAAGAATTAACCGCGGTGCAAAAAAGCCGACAGGCAACACGTCCTACGCGCGCCTCGAAAGAGCGCAGGTTGTCATCGAAGGCGCAAAAATCCACAGTGAAAGCACTGCGTGGGAGAGTTCGTCGAACGCAAGACTGACGAGCGGGAATAAAAAATTATAAGGAATTCATAGTGAAAACAGCAATATTGTCCGTGGTCGCTGCATGCACGCTTTTTTCCTTGATCGGCTGTAACAACCGTACTGAAGTCGATGTACTACAGCCGACGCGGGCGGCAGAATTAAAACCGATGCAGCAAAGCTGGCGTGGCATTTTGCCTTGCGCGGACTGCGAAGGAATTGAAACCTCTCTGTTCCTGGAAAAAGACGGCACATGGGTGATGAACGAACGCTATCAGGGCGTGCGGGATGAACCGTCCTCCTTTGCTTCTTATGGTACATGGGCGCGCACTGCCGATAAGCTGGTGCTGACTGACAGCAAAGGTGAAAAGTCGTACTACCGGGCAAAAGGTGAAGCGCTGGAGATGCTCGATCGTGAAGGTAACCCGATTGAGTCACAGTTCAACTACACGCTTGAGCCAGTTTCTGCCAGCTTACCGGTGACGCCAATGCCGATGCGGGGGATGTACTTCTATATGGCTGACGCGGCAACCTTCACTGATTGTGCGACGGGTAAAAGAGTCTCTGTCGCGAACAATGCACAACTGGAGCGAGATTATCTGACTGCGCGTGGTGCAACGGATAAGGCAGTTCTGCTTACTGTGGAAGGGCACTTCACGATGGAAGAAAATCCTGATACAGGCACGCCAGTGAAAACCTTAAGAGCGGATAAAGAAATTAAGTTTATCCCTGGTCAGAGTTGCGATGATTAATCTGCAGCTTATAAAAACTGTCCGGCGATCGCCCGGACAGTTTTTCCTTATCGGATCAATCCAACAAAACGGCTGGTTTTGATATAAATCCCTAACTTCAGGTGGCCGATATACTGTAGCTGCGTTTCAGACTTAAACGCGGAAATGTCACCTTCGCGCATATGCATCAGGTCGGAAGGGCTAATCCAACCCGGCTGCGCCATTGTTAGCGGGTGCCCGGCTGTGGCAAACGCATCGGTTACGAATTCGGAGCAAAACCACGCCTTCTTTTCTCCTTCGCTGGTATTGTTCAACTGTGCTTTTGCCAGCCCGCTGACGCATTGCTGGCGAAAATCCTCTGAGAAAGGATTCAATGAACATATTTGCCGGGTCACCATAAACGGAATAAATTCGACGATGCCGCGGTAGTTATAGCCGCTATCTTTGATTTTATAAGCGAATGTTTTGATTTCTTCGGCCTGCTGCGGCGTGAGGTTGGGGACCCGCAGAGCAAAAAGCTTATCGCTGTGATTTTCAGCCTTTTTGAGCGAAATGATTTGTACTCCCGCCCCGGTCGCTTCGGCAACTTCATTATCGCCAAGGTAAACGGCGACATGGCTGACAGAAGAGGTGCTGAACGCGCGAATACCAAATGAGGTCACCCCAAGACTAGAGGAAAACAGCAGGTCGCCCGGCCTGAGGTCGGTATCCGTAATTTCATGCAGCGCTTGATCGGTAAATGAGCTTTGATGCTGGAGTTTTATCTCCCATTTCTTTGCCTGGGCATCAACAGCGGTTGCTGATGAATTTTGCTGACTGACGTCAATCGTGCAGGCTGAAAGCAGAAGAACGAAGGGGAGGAGCAGGCGGTAATACGCCGTTGGTTTAGCCATTTTATACAATCCATGTAAAAAAGGCCCTGATCCTCAGGGCCTTGTGCTGGTATTAGCCTTTAATAGCTTTGACCAGGTAGTCGACGATGTCGCCGGTTTTAATCAGCTCTTTCTCGCCGTTACGACGGTATTTGTATTCGATATCGTCGTTGTCGAGGTTACGGTCGCCCAGCACGATGGTATGCGGAATACCGATGAGCTCCATATCAGCAAACATCACGCCTGGACGCTCTTTACGATCGTCCATCAGCACTTCAATACCCTGCGCGCGCAGCTCCGCGTACAGCTTTTCAGCCAGCTCCTGCACACGGTAGGATTTGTGCATGTTCATCGGCAGAATAGCAACCTGGAACGGGGCAATGGCGTCTGGCCATACAATGCCGCGATCGTCGTAGTTCTGTTCAATCGCAGCAGCCACAACGCGAGTGACCCCGATACCGTAGCAGCCCATGGTCAGCGTCTGGTTACGACCATCTTCTCCCTGAACGGCGGCTTTCATCGCTTCAGAGTACTTGGTACCCAACTGGAAGATGTGGCCCACTTCGATACCGCGTTTGATCATCAGCGTACCTTTGCCATCCGGGCTTGGATCGCCGGCGACCACGTTACGAATGTCAGCCACTTCCGGGGTGGCCACGTCGCGATCCCAGTTGATACCGAAATAGTGTTTACCGTCGATGTTGGCACCGGCAGCAAAATCGCTCATTACCGCAACGGTACGGTCGATAACCACCGGAATAGGCATGTTCACCGGACCCAGAGATCCTGGACCTGCTTTAACCAGCGCACGAATTTCTTCTTCGGTGGCGAAGGTCAGCGGGCTGGCAACCTGCGGCAGTTTTTCCGCCTTGACTTCGTTCAGCTCGTGATCGCCACGAACCAGCAGCGCAACCAGCGGGTAGCTGCTGCCTTCAACCGCTTTCACCAGCAGGGTTTTCACGGTTTTCTCGATAGGCAGGTTGAATTGTTCAACCAGCTCGGCGATAGTTTTAGCGTTCGGCGTATCAACCAGCGTCATTTCCTGCGTTGCAGCGGCGCGCGGTTCTTTCGGTGCAACAGCTTCGGCAAACTCGATGTTTGCCGCATAGTCGGAAGAGTCAGAGAAGATCACATCGTCTTCACCGCTCTGCGCCAGCACCTGGAATTCGTGAGAGGCGCTGCCACCGATAGAACCGGTATCCGCTTGTACCGCACGGAAATCCAGCCCCATACGGCTGAAGATTTTGCTGTACGCAGCGTACATCGCGTCGTAGGTTTCCTGCAGAGATTCCTGAGAGGTGTGGAAAGAGTAGGCATCTTTCATCAGGAATTCGCGGGAACGCATCACGCCGAAGCGCGGACGCACTTCGTCACGGAATTTGGTCTGGATCTGATAGAAGTTCAGCGGCAGCTGTTTGTAAGAGCTCAGCTCATTACGGATCAGGTCGGTGATCACTTCTTCATGCGTTGGGCCGAGTACGAACGAACGATCGCCACGGTCAGCAATACGCAGCAGTTCCGGGCCGTATTGTTCCCAACGGCCGCTCTCTTCCCACAGTTCAGAAGGCTGAACGACCGGCATCAACACCTCGATCGCACCGGCGTTATTCATCTCTTCACGCACGATGTTTTCGACTTTTTTCAGGACGCGCACGCCGGTCGGCAGCCAGGTATATAACCCGGAGGCCAGCTTGCGGATCATCCCGGCGCGCAGCATCAGCTGGTGGCTGATGACCTCGGCGTCGGCAGGTGTCTCCTTCAGAGTGGAGAGCAGATATTGGCTAGTACGCATGTTGTTACGGTTCCAGTTGAACGATCGAACAGGCTCAAAATGAGCCTGGCACAAAACAAAAGTGGTTTAGTTTACCAGCGAGAAGGGGATGTCAAAAGAGTACGCGATGCAAATTAGCGGGCTTCCAGAGCAAAGACCTCAAATCCTGACGGCGTCACGCGCCAGCGGACGTTAAAGTCCAGCAACCAGACGGCATAGGTTTTGCCTTCTTCCTCGTTTTTACGGTAGGCAGGACGCGGATCCTGCGCCAGCACTTCGGCAATAAACTGACGAAGATGCGGGTAACGCTGTTCGAGCTTTGGTAGTTGCTCAGCGAGCTCTTCACTGAACGTCACGTCTACACTGGCCTGCGGCGCGTCCTGAGCATAGCTGGCGCGAGCATCAGGCAGCGATTCGGCAAACGGCAGATACGGTTTTATATCCACTACCGGCGTGCCATCAACAAGATCCAGCCCGCCGAGCTCAAGGATTACATGCTCTTTATGGCAACGGATGCCCCGCAGCTCAACCAACGACATGCCAACAGGGTTCGGACGAAACGTTGAACGCGTGGCAAAGACGCCCATTCTGGCATTGCCGCCAAGACGGGGAGGGCGCACGGTTGGACGCCATCCACCTTCCATTGTCTGGTGAAAAACAAAAATCACCCACAAATGGCTGAAGGCTTCCAGGCCGCGAACGGCATCGGCCTGGTTATAAGGTGCGAGCAAATGCAGTTCACCGTTGGCACTTTTCACCAGACCTGGCTGGCGTGGAACGGCGAACTTTTCTTTATAAGGTGAGCGGATAACGCCTATTTGCTCGAGCTGAAAATGGCTCATTTCGCCGAAATGTTCAGTGCAGAACCGATGCAAACCGCCTGGCGATAGCAACCCGGCGTTCCGCTGGTTACTTCGCAACTGTGCAGCAATACCGCATTTGCTTTCATTTTAGATGCGTTAATCTGCATGCGTTTGCGTGCGGTTGGAATGCTCGGTGGAGAATCCTGGTTGGATGCCTGGCAGGATTCGCCGCTGACTTCGCCGAGATCGCGGAACGGTTTGCCAACTAAATCTTCAGCGTTAGTAATGATTCTTACTGGCGCCGCGCGCGGTGCTTTGGGTTTTTCCGGCTCCGCTTTAGGCGGGGTAGCGGTGCTTTGAACGGGTTCAACAGGGGATCTGCTTAACATAGAACAGCCGCTCAGCATGAGTGCTACTAAACAGATCGGTAAAGCACGCATAATATTTCCTCAATGAATGATCTAAACGTCAGATATTGAATCAGGTGCTTGCATAAATGACAAGACGGGCAAGCGCCCGTCCTGATGATATTACAGATTCTGGAAACAGCCTAAAATTACCATCCCTTAACAGCACCGCCGTTGAAGACTTTGTTTGCTGCTTCGTACACTTCGTCAGACTGGTATGCCTGAACGAATTTCTTCACATTCTCAGCATCTTTATTGTCTTCACGAGTCACGATCAGGTTTACGTACGGAGAATCTTTATCTTCAACAAAGATACCGTCTTTAGCCGGGGTCAGGCCGATCTGGCTGGCGTAGGTCGTGTTGATGACCGCCAGTGCGATTTGTGCATCGTCCAGGGAACGCGGCAGCTGCGGCGCTTCCAGTTCAACCAGCTTCAGGTTTTTCGGGTTTTCAATCACGTCCAGCGCGGTCGGCAGCAGACCAACACCGTCTTTCAGTTTGATTAAGCCCACTTTTTGCAGCAGCAGCAGGGAGCGGCCAAGGTTAGTCGGATCGTTTGGAATCGCGACCTGAGAACCTTCCTGCAACTCATCCAGTGACTTGATTTTTTTAGAGTAGCCCGCAATCGGGTAAACAAAAGTATTACCTGCGGCAACCAGTTTGTAGCCGCGATCTTTGATCTGTTGATCCAGGTACGGTTTGTGCTGGAAGGCGTTAGCATCAATATCGCCTTTGCTCAGTGCTTCGTTAGGCAGGACGTAATCGTTAAACGTGACCAGCTCAACGTCCAGACCGTATTTTTCTTTAGCCACTTTCTGCGCGACTTCTGCGACCTGCTGCTCTGCGCCAACAATAACGCCCACTTTGATGTGGTTAGGATCTTTTTCATCCTGACCGCAACCCACAAGTGCCAGAGAACCGATCAGGGCTCCAACTGCCGCAAAGGTTTTGAATTTGAACGCCATGCTTATTTCCTTTTCTTAATGAGTTTTTAGTGTTGTGTGCAACGTTATTTGTGCGTGACAGCCCGGACGATGCGATCGCCGGATAACTGAATTAAATAAACCAGAATGACGAGCAATACCAGCACTGTATTCATGACGGTAGCGTTGTAGCCAATATAACCGTACTGATAACCAATCTGGCCAAGACCACCGGCACCGACGGCACCGCCCATCGCGGAATACCCCACCAGCGTGATAAGGGTGATGGTGGCCGCATTGACCAGTCCAGGCAGTGCTTCTGGTAGTAATACCTTACGTACAATTTGCAGCGGCGTGGCACCCATTGCACGAGAGGCTTCAATCAGCCCGGTCGGGATTTCGAGCAGCGCGTTTTCCACCATACGGGCGATAAACGGCGCGGCGCCGACGGTCAGCGGGACGATAGCGGCCTGCAGCCCAATAGAGGTGCCAACGATCATGCGGGTGAACGGAATCATCCACACCAGCAAGATAATGAACGGGATGGAACGGAAAATATTCACCAGTGCAGAGAGCGTGCGGTAGAGCTTCGCGTTCTCAATGATTTGCCCCGGCCGCGTTACGTACAGCAACACGCCAACCGGCAGGCCAATCACAAAACCAAAAAAACCGGACACAAAGGTCATTGCCAGCGTTTCCCATACGCCGCGAACCAGTAGCCACATCATCGGCTCAGACATAACCCAGTACCTCTACTTTTACATGGTGTTCCTGCAACCAGTTAATGGCCGCTTGTGTATCTTCCTGTGTGCCGTGCATTTCAGTCAGCATGATGCCGAACTTCACGCCGCCGGCGTAATCCATCTGCGCGCTAATAATGTTGTTATTCACATTAAAGCGACGGGCCGTCTCAGAAAGTAATGGCGCATCAACCGAATGACCGGTGAATTCCATGCGCAGCATTGGCACGCTGTCGGCTTCTGGCTTTGCTTTTAAACGTTCCAGATAATCTTCCGGGATATCCAGGTGTAGCGTGGACTGGATAAATTTCTGTGCCAGCGGCGTTTTCGGGTGGGAGAACACTTCGCTGACGGTGTCCTGCTCAATCAGCTCACCATTACTGATGACCGCCACGCAGTCACAAATGCGTTTTACAACGTCCATCTCATGGGTAATCAGCAGAATGGTGAGTCCCAAACGACGGTTAATGTCTTTCAATAATTCCAGAATCGAGCGGGTTGTTGCCGGATCAAGTGCGCTGGTGGCTTCATCACACAGCAACACTTTTGGATTGCTGGCCAGCGCACGCGCAATCGCCACTCGCTGTTTTTGTCCACCGGAAAGGTTGGCCGGGTAGCTGTCGTGCTTGTCGCCAAGGCCGACTAAATCCAGCAGTTCTGTTACACGGCATTTGATCTCTTCCTTTGGCGTGTTATCCAGTTCCAGCGGCAGCGCGACGTTGCCAAACACGGTACGGGAAGAAAGCAGGTTAAAGTGCTGGAAAATCATGCCAATTTGACGGCGAGCTTTAGTCAGCTCGGATTCAGAAAGCGTCGTCAGCTCCTGACCGCCAACCTGAACACTGCCCTCGGTTGGGCGTTCAAGTAAGTTAACGCAGCGAATGAGCGTACTTTTACCGGCACCGGAGGCGCCAATGACGCCATAAATCTGCCCGGCAGGAACGTGCAGGCTGACTTTATTTAGCGCCTGAATGGTGCGAGTCCCCTGCTGGAACACTTTGGTGATATTCGAAAGTTTAATCATTGGTTATTTATTATCGTAATTAAGTTAGCCGTGGCATTTTCGTCTGTCTGGGACGGTCGAAGCCGTCAACAAGATGGATGTTAAGGCATCCAGACGTCTAAATCAATCTAGCTTTGCACGATGAGCACTTTCTTGCCCGCCGAAACATGCGATACTAGAGCCACATGCCTTATTCAGGAGCTATAAAAGGTGGCAAAATCTGTACCCGCAATTTTTCTCGACCGCGACGGCACCATTAATGTGGACCACGGTTACGTACATGAGATTGACGAGTTCGAGTTTATCGACGGCGTTATTGATGCCATGCGTGAACTTAAAAATATGGGTTACGCGCTCATTATCGTGACAAACCAGTCTGGTATCGCTCGTGGCAAATTTACTGAGGCACAGTTTGAAACGTTGACCGAATGGATGGACTGGTCGCTGGCCGATCGCGACGTTGATTTGGATGGTATCTACTATTGCCCGCATCATCCGCAGGGCACAGTAGAAGAGTATCGTCAGGTCTGCGACTGTCGTAAACCGCATCCTGGAATGTTGATCTCCGCCCGAGACTTCCTGCATATCGATATGGCCGCTTCCTATATGGTAGGCGACAAGATAGAAGATATGCAGGCAGCGGCAGCGGCGAATGTTGGAACGAAGGTTCTGGTGCGCACGGGTAAACCTGTTACGCCGGAAGCAGAAAATGCGGCAGATTTGGTCATAAATAGTCTGGCAGACTTGCCAATGGCGATAAAAAAGCAGCAAAAGTAAGCGCAATGGATAAAAGGTGAGCGGTTGAAACAAAAATGCATTTTTCCGCTTGTCTTCCTGAGTCGACTCCCTATAATGCGCCTCCATCGACACGGCGGATGTGAATCACTTCACACAAACAGCCGGTTCGGTTGAAGAGAAAAACCTGAAAATGAGGGTTGACTCTGAAAGAGGAAAGCGTAATATACGCCACCTCGCGACAGAGCGCTAAAGCGCGTCGCACCTGCTCTTTAACAATTTATCAGACAATCTGTGTGGGCACTCGAAG
>NZ_JAHLRC010000119.1:0-10720 GCF_018919545.1 Citrobacter sp. S46_ASV_140 | reverse complement strand
ACTATATATCGTGATCGGCGTTTCGCGTTCGCCGGTCCAGGCAATCACCCGCCGCATCCGCTTCAACTGTTTATGAACATCCTGCACCGTTTCAACCGGCATATTGAACAACTCGCGGAAGGTATCAGTGATCAGTTCGGGTCGAGTGTTCTGAATAAGATAGGTTTCGCAGGACTGCGTGATGAGCGTGAGTGACAGCGTGTTCAATGCTTTGAGTCTGCGGTTAGCCCGCCCCCAGCGTGAGGACTCCATATTCAGGTTACTTCGCATGCCTTCCAGTGCCGCCGTACGCCGGACTAAATCGCCCCAGGCTTTGTCCACTTCTTCACTGTCACCATGCTTAATGCACAGCTGCATAAGCTGATACTGCGCCACCAGCAGGCTGTCCAGTTCGACATCAATCTCCTGTTTCACCGAACGGGGCGAAAAGAGCAGATCGGCCACAATAGCACAGACAATCCCCATCACTATTTCACTACAGCGTTCGAGCGCAAATTGCGGCGTCAGCAGCGGTTCAGCCTGAATGGTAATGACGATAATCAGCGCCGTATAGCCCGAAAGTCCCCAGGCATAGGAGTTTTCGATCTTCACAAGCGACGAGATCCAGGTACAAAAACCGGCCCAGATACAACACACCAGGATCATCAATAACGGGGCGCGGATCATGCTGATGATAATGATCAGTGCAGCAATACAGCCGATAAATGTCCCAACAATACGCAGCATGCCGCGATAGCGTATAGCACCAGAATAGGGCTCTCCGCCAGCGGCAAAGGCCGGGCCAGCCGCCACAATGGCGGCGGTCAGCACCGCCCAGCGCGGGGTCTCAAGTTGGAAGTGAAAGCCAACGAACAGCGCCAGTACAATCGCGCACGCCAGTTTTACCGCAAAGCGGATATGCTGGTTGGCAATAGAGAAAATGCCCATCACGATTAGCCAAACTCGCGCAGGCGATGCGCCATTTTACGGAAGAAGGATTCCCGGCTTGCATCGCGATCCTGCTTGCCGGTAATGACGACGGTAGCCGTAGTCCCCGCAGGCCACAGGGTTCCCTGCTGCTCATCAAGACGAATTCGCACCGGTACACGCTGCGCCAGACGCACCCATTCAAGATTGGAATCAATGGTCGCCATACCCTTTGCGTCCCGCGTGCTGCTGGCATTCGTTACACCAGCCGCCACGCTATCAACGGTGCCCTTCAGCACATGATTACTGCCCAGCGGGGTGATCTCTGCGCGATACCCAGGGCGGACGCCTTCCAGCTTGGTTTCTTCCATATAGGCCAGCACATAAAAAGAATGCTGTTTGACCAATGCCACCGCCGTAGAGCCGCGAGTAATAAATTCGCCGCTGTAGACGTTCAGGTTAGTCACCCAGCCATCTGCTGGCGCGCGAATGACGGTACGTTCCAGATCTAATTTCGCCAGGTCGCGGGTCGCCTGCGCCTTCGCAAGCTGGTGTAATACGGTTTGCAGGACATTGTTTGACTGGTCGATCTCTTCACGAGACATAGCCTGCACGCCCAGCCGATTACGACGGCTGGCCTCCTGGCGTTTTTCCTGTGATAACACCTGATAGTAGGCGACGTCTGCTTCCGCTTCTTCGAGCGCTTTTTTATAGCGCGGCTGATCGATGGTAAACAGAACCTGGTCTTTCTTCACCAGTTGATTATCATGAACGTTGACGTTAGTGATAAGCCCGGCGACATCCGGGGCTATTGCCACAACGTCGGCGCTGAAGCGCGCATCACGCGTCCACGGCGACTCGGTGTAGAACACCCATGCGCGGAAAATGGCGATGAAGGCCAGAATGACCAGTACGAGAGTCGTGGCCGTACGGGAGAGTTTTCTTGTTAGTGTTTTCACTTCAACCTCAAACGAACAGGCGCGTTATTAAATAGAACAGGCAGCAATACAGCGCGGTGTTAAACAGAGCCGGGTGCCAGACAAAATCATAGATGCCAGTTGGAACCAGTACCCGGCGCACCAGCCAGAAAATCGCCAGTGACAAAAGTAATTCGAAAAAAATCGGTGGGAAGGACAGACCAAACACCACGATAACGGGAAACAGACTCATGTTGACCTTGGTAGCTTAAGAGAGTGCAGGTGATAGATTTTCTAGCGTATGTCACCGCAGAGAAGGGCAAGGATGAGCCAGGCGAGAGCGACATAGCTGTTATTTGAATAATAATATATTAACGTAACTGTTATGCTGTTATCTATATTATGTGATCTAAATCACTTTTAAGTCAGAGTGAACAATGGAACGATTAAAACGTATGTCGGTGTTTGCCAAAGTTGTCGAACTGGGCTCCTTCACCGCCGCCGCAAGACAGCTACAAATGAGCGTTTCATCGATAAGCCAGACGGTCTCTAAACTGGAAGATGAGCTACAGGTCAAGCTGCTAAACCGCAGCACACGCAGCATTGGGCTAACCGAAGCCGGTAAAATTTATTATCAGGGTTGCCGCAGGATGCTGCACGAAGCACAGGATGTTCACGAACAGCTTTATGCCTTTAACAACACGCCCATCGGCACCTTGCGCATTGGCTGTTCTTCAACCATGGCACAAAATGTCCTCGCCGGGTTGACCGCAACGATGCTGAAAGAGTATCCAGGATTGACGGTAAATCTGGTAACAGGCATCCCGGCACCGGATTTAATCGCCGACGGTCTGGACGTGGTTATTCGCGTCGGCGCGTTGCAGGACTCCAGCCTGTTTTCACGTCGCCTGGGAACCATGCCGATGGTGGTCTGCGCCGCTAAAAGCTATCTCGCGCAGTTTGGCGTGCCGGAAAAACCCGCCGATCTCAGCAACCACTCGTGGCTGGAATACAGCGTGCGCCCGGATAATGAATTCGAACTTATCGCTCCGGAGGGGATCTCTACCCGCCTGATCCCGGAGGGGCGCTTCGTGACTAACGATCCGATGACGCTGGTGCGCTGGCTGGCCGCAGGGGCGGGCATTGCCTATGTGCCGCTGATGTGGGTGATCAATGAGATCAATCGTGGTGAAGTGGAGATCCTGCTGCCCCGCTACCAGTCGGATCCACGTCCGGTCTATGCGCTGTATACCGAAAAAGACAAACTACCGCTCAAGGTCCAGGTGGTGATTAACTATCTGACAGATTATTTTGTCGATGTGGCGCAGCTGTTTCAGGGGATGTACGGCCGGGGCAAAGAGAAATAAAAAAGCCCGGTAGCGCTTTGCTTACCGGGCCTACACTCAGTGCCAATGCACATTCCAGGCCGGATACGCTGAGTGCTATCCGGCGACCGGGTCGTTACGCAGTGCCACCTACGGTCAAGTTATCCACCTTCAGCGTCGGCTGGCCCACGCCCACCGGCAAGCTCTGTCCTTCTTTGCCGCAAACGCCAACCCCGTTATCCAGTTTCAGGTCGTTACCCACCATCGAAATCTGCTGCATCGCTTCGATACCGGAGCCAATCAGCGTTGCGCCTTTCACCGGTTTGGTCACTTTACCGTTTTCAATCAGGTACGCTTCGGATGTCGAGAATACAAATTTCCCGGAGGTGATATCCACCTGACCGCCGCCAAAGTTAGGCGCATAAATACCGTATTCAACGGATTCGATGATTTCCTGCGGCGTGGATTTCCCCGGCAGCATATAGGTGTTGGTCATACGCGGCATCGGCAGGTGCGCGTAAGATTCACGGCGACCGTTACCCGTTGGCGCTACGCCCATCAGGCGCGCATTCAGTTTGTCCTGCATGTAGCCTTTCAGAATGCCGTTTTCGATCAGCACGTTGTACTGACCCGGTGTCCCTTCGTCATCGATAGCCACGGAACCACGACGGTCCGCCATTGTGCCATCATCCACAACGGTACACAGTTCTGATGCCACCAGCTCACCCATGTGACCGCTGAATACCGAGGTGCCACGGCGGTTAAAATCACCTTCCAGACCATGACCGACCGCTTCATGCAGCAGAACACCAGGCCAGCCAGCGCCGAGTACTACCGGCAGCGTACCTGCAGGCGCTGCTACCGCGGACAGATTGACTAACGCCATGCGTACGGCCTCTTTCGCCCACGCGTCGGCACGGACTTCACCATCAAGGTCGCCAAGGAAATAGTCATAGCCAAAACGACCGCCGCCACCGCTGGCACCGCGCTCACGCTTACCGTCCTCTTCGACCTGTACGCTTACGGACAAACGTACCAGCGGGCGGACGTCAGCGGCCAGCGTACCATCAGTCGCGGCCACCAGGATCAGTTCATAAACACCGGTCAGGCTGGCGGTCACTTCCTGGACGCGTTTGTCGGCGGCACGGGCCACGTTGTCTACGCGGCGCAGGATATCCAGTTTTTCTTCGCGGCTCATGCTCTGCAGCGGATCAACCGAGGTGTAAAGCGCCTGATGCTCCACGGCCCCCAGCGTTTTTACTTTGCCGTCACCGTTGTCACGCACGATAGTACGCGCGGCATGAGCGCTTTGTTCCAGCGCCAACAGGCTAATCTGGTCTGCATAGGCAAACCCTGTTTTCTCGCCGCTGATGGCGCGCACGCCAACGCCCTGATCGATATTGTAAGAACCATCTTTAATGATGCGGTCTTCTAAAACCCAGGATTCGTGATAGCTCGACTGAAAATAGAGATCGCCGTAATCAAGACGGCGTTCGGCCAGTTGGCCCAGGATGGCAAACAGATCCTGATGTTTCAGGCCATTTGCCGCTAGCAATTGTTCACTTACCAGGTTCAGACTCATCGTTTTGATTACTCATTTAATTCTGCCGGATAGCGGAAAAAACGCCTTATCCGGCCTACGTTGTTAGGCTGCTGTAGGCCGGATAAGCGCTGCGCCATCCGGCAATACTATGTACTGAGATTGGGGCAATTACTCGCCCCCGTCAAATCATTGCTGGCTTTCTTTGCGCGGCTGACGCAGAACTTCGTTAATTTGCGGCTTATCGACCGGACCAGTGATGCGATAGCGCAGAATTGAGACTTTGCTCCACAGCGGCCCCAGTACCTTACTGGCGGCAAACACCGCCGCACCAACAATCGGGTTGACGGCAAACGCGGCGGCAACCCCTACGGTGGCAGATATTTCTGGTGCGACGATGGCTTCCATGTCCAGCTCCCGGCGTACCAGGTTCACCGAGCCTTTCATCGCAATGTCGGCTTCCAGACCATCCACCAGCGTGTCGTCGGTATGCATCACGCCATCTTTGATCCACGCCGTGCTGCGAATCGAGTCGAAATAGAAGCCTTCGCTGAAGGTGTCGCTAAAATCAAAGCGCAGTTTACGCAGTAACGCATCGAAGCTTAGCAGACGTAACAGTTGCCCCGCATGTCCGGTACTGAGTTCGGTAAGTTCGCCTTTGCCCAGCCGGGTACGCAAAATACCATTCAGCGAGGCTACATCAGGATCCCACGGCGGATTACGCCAATGCAGATCATACTCCACGTTGAATGAAGAATTGCGGATCGGCGTTGATACGCCAAAGAAACCGGCTGCGGAGTCAATTTTATTGCCGCTCAGTTTACCCTTCAGCGACGTTCGCTCCTTGCCCGGCGCATTCACCCACACGCCGTCGGTGGTCAGTCTGGCAAAACCCGTATCCAACAGACCGTTACTCAAGGTGAGCGTGTCGCCTTTAATCGCTACATCGGCGTCAATGCGCCCGTATTTCTGTCCCCACATCCAGCACTCGGCACAGCGCAGCTGAAGGTCCGGCCAGCCACGGAAGCTGACGTTGTCGATGGCTGAGAACGGCGAGGCTGGCGTACTATTTTGTGACGGTTTTGCCGCGCTTGGGTTGTAATAAAGATACTTAATATTGGCCAGCCACGGCGCATTATTGCGCATAGCCAGCGTGGCGTTAATTTCACGGCCCTGCGCCTGCACGGTGGAGCCATTGCTCGCAGGCTCAGAAACGATACTCAAATTATTCCACTGTTGACCGCCCAGGGATAACGATGGCGTACGCACCGTGATGCGCTGCGGGAAGTTAGCGTTGCTGCCCACGTTATCCACAGCGCCTTTCTGGAATAACGCCAGCCATTGCGCGCCATCCATAGGGGGAAGATTAAGCTCTATGCCTTGTTGATCGGGTAACGCTGGCACGGTGCGGCTTTCCGACGCCCAGATTGCGCGGTCAAGCGTCAGTTTCTGATTCAGCAGCCAGCGGCTATTAAAATGATTCTTGCTGCCAGCGTTGCCGGTCAGATCAAAGCTGCGCAGATTGCCGTTGGCCTTAACGTTCACCGGCAACGCCTCACCGGCCGCCTTATTCAGCGGAGAAGGTAAGTGACTACTTACATTCTTGAGGTCGCCCTTTAACTCAACGTTGTAGGTCGGCCCAGCATGATACGGAAGATCGATTCCTACCTTGCCATTCCACGCTATGCTACCGTTCAACGCGTCGTTGACCTGCGCCGGTAAAATCCCCATGCGGCTTGGCTGCCAGTCACCTTGCAGATTCACGGCTACCTGATAGGCTTTCGCCCCTTCGGTCGTGGAAAAGTCGACGTTCAGCGGCTGATTAAACCAGTTCGCGGTCATCGGCTCGCTCTTCAGATCGCCGTTGATAAAGCTGAATTTACCATTCAAATTCTTCAGCGTGCTGTCGAGCGGTTTAATAAACAGGCTGTTATCACGCAGGTTGACGTCACCTTTGGCGGTAACCAGCGAGCCGTCTAGCGGAATATCAAGATGTAAGCGAGCATTCACATCGCCGTCAATCTGCAACTGCTCAAGCGTAGCGCCGAGTGAATCCTTCAATGGCGTCTCATCAAAATAAGGTCCAACCGCCTTGCCCGGCCCGTTGATGTCGGCATCAATCAGCAGTTTTTCTTTGGCATAGTCGGGGATGTTAGCCGTCAGATTACTGGCCTTCACGCCGCCCAGATTAACGCTATCGGTCTTCATCCACAGGCCGTCGTTAATGAAGTTCAGTTCAATATTAAGGTCAGTCAGCGCGGGCCAGTCGGGCTGGAAAGCAAACTTCGCATTGCGAAGCGGCACCAGTACCTGGAACTGCCCTTCATTGTGTAGATACGGGAACAGATGCGGGTCGCCGCCATACACCAACGTGGCGTTATCCGCTTCGCCGCCCTGAATAGCGCCGCTGAGGTAATCAACAAGCTCTTTGCCCATCAGGTTTTCCGGGAAGTAACGCCAGGCCTGAGAGCCATCGTCGGTGCTGATACCTGCCAGAATGCCCAACCATGGCTCATCATTGGCGGGCTGCAGATAGCGAAAACCACCGCGTGCGTGTACCGCTTTCGCTTTAACATCAATATTGCGCCCATCTAACTGGAAACCTTTATCATTCTTCAGCCAGCTTAGCGTCGCTACGCCGTCCTCTATTTCCAGCGGTGCGCGAAAGACGGTTTCATACGGCATTTTAGCTTGCTTCATGGAAGCAGTGAGCGCCCCGTTTTCAACGCTGCCCGCAAGCCTACCGGAGAAATGCTCTGCCCCTGGCAGCAGCTTCCACTGTTTCCAGGCCAAATTGGTCCACGAGGACTGGAAGCGGGTTTTTTCTGTTGCCTGTAACGGGATATCCAGCGCCAGCACATCTATTTTGCCGCTCGGCTGCGTGGCCCGCCAGATATCACCCAGCGCAGGCGATAACTTGGCCGCCATCGGACGCAGCCCTTCTAACCCGGCCAGCTCCAGATTGCTGGCGCGGATGCGTAGCTCGTCGCTGCGTTTGTTATTCTCGCCGCCGACTTCCTGTTCAGGGATCCAGGCCAGCGCTAACGCCCCGCTTGGCCAGGGTTTATCATCCATCGTGATACGGGTATCGGGAATGGAGAATTGCCAGCCCGACTGCTCGCGGCTGATGTGCGCCGTCAGGTTATCGACGGAGAGCGTGTGCGTACGATTCTCTCCCAGCCAACTTGCCCCACCTTTTTTCAGCCAGACATCGCCGCCGGAAACGACGCCTTTTCTGATCGTCATCCATGCTTCCAGGCTAAAACGCGCGGTTTGCAACGCGACATTATCCTGCATCCATTTACCCAGCCACGGCTTGACGTCGATATCGTCGGCCTGCAGCCAGACCCGACCGTTATTCAACAGCCCGTTGTCATCACGCAGATCCATTCGAACCTGCATAACACCGTGCTGCCCGGTCAAACTGGAGAGACTGACCTGGCCTTCAGCGCGATGCCGATTTTTACCGTTAAGCCAGGTAAGCTGTGGGATCGCCAGTTCTGCACGCTGGCCTGAGAGGGTTAAAAAGCTAATCTGGCTGTCGCGTAGATCGAAATGATCAAACTGACGCAGGAAGAGATCGCTCAGGTGGCCGGCTTCAATTCCATCACCGCTTTCGCTGCGCTGGATGGGGGTGTTGGTACGCAGCTGCAACTGCCAGAAGGTGAGATCGCGAAACTGCCAGCGCATGTGCAGCAAGCTTTGCCACACATCCAGCGCTAAGGTGACGCGCTTTACCGAAAATTCACCGCCGTCTTTAAGCTGCGCGTGGATATCGCGCGCTTCAAGAGTAGGACCGAAATTTTGCCAGCTAGCGGAAAGTTGGCTGGCGGAGACGGGCAGACCGGTGGCGGATTCAATCTTGCCAAGGATGGCCGGACGCCAGCTATCAAGATGAGGTAGCGCAAGGCGCAGCCCACTGACCAGCAGCGCTGCGATGACAACGAATGCGGCTCCAGTGAGCAGTAATATCCCCGGCAATCGCCTCACGCGCCTCTCCTTGTCTACCAAAAAATGTGACTCACAAAACCGTCTTGCCGGATGGCGGCGTGAACGCCTTCTCCGGCCTGCAAGGTATCGCCATTGGGCGTTTTCCAGGCCAGATTACATCATGACAACGTCGAACTGCTCCTGGTTATACAGCGGTTCGACTTGTACTTTAACCTGTTTGCCGACAAAGATTTCCACTTCCGCCAACGCATGTGACTCTTCACCCTTCAGGGTTTCAGCCACTGCCGGAGATGCATAAACCAGGAAACGATCGGAGTCATATGCATGGTGTACCCGCACGATTTCGCGCATGATTTCATAGCATACAGTTTCCACGGTTTTCACCGTACCGCGCCCATGACAGGTCGGACACTCGTTGCACAACACATGCTCCACGCTTTCACGCGTGCGTTTGCGCGTCATCTCCACCAGGCCCAGCTGTGAAAAACCGTTGATGCTGGTTTTTACGCGATCCTTGCTCAGCGCCTGTTCCAGAGAGTGCAGTACCCGTCGACGGTGGTCTTCATTATTCATGTCGATAAAATCGATAATGATAATGCCGCCGAGGTTACGCAGACGCAGCTGACGAGCAATGGCCTGCGTTGCTTCAATATTAGTATTAAAGATAGTGTCGTCGAGATTACGATGCCCAACAAACGCTCCGGTATTGATATCGACGGTGGTCATTGCTTCAGTTTGATCGATGATCAGATAGCCGCCAGATTTCAGTTCAACCTTGCGTTCCAGCGCGCGCTGGATTTCATTCTCAACGTCAAAGAGATCAAAAATGGGCTGGCGCCCGCTGTAATGTTCCAGCTTGCTGGTCATTTCGGGGATATATTCCGCTGTGAACTCCAGCAACGCTTCATAAGTCAGACGAGAGTCAACGCGGATCCGGTCAAGCTGGGCATCAGCAAAATCACGCAACACGCGCTGCGCCAGCGCCAGTTCACCGTACATCTGGTAGCGCGTTTGCGGGCGTTTTTTACGCTCCATGACTTTAGTCCAGACGCGCTTCAGGTAGGCAGCATCCGAGGCCAGATCCTCCTCGCAGACGCCTTCCGCCGCTGTGCGAATGATGAATCCGCCCTGTTCATCGCAGTAATCCGCCACCACTTTTTTCAGGCGTTCGCGTTCGGTTTCGCTTTCGATACGTTGGGAAACGCCAACGTGCGAAGCACCCGGCATAAAGACGAGGTAACGGGAAGGAAGCGTGATGTCCGTCGTCAGGCGTGCGCCCTTCGTACCCAACGGATCTTTTACCACCTGCACCATCAGATCCTGGCCCTGGCGAACCAGTTCAGAAATGTCGCGCACGGTGAACTGTTTTTGTTCTTCACCCGCCACGCATTCGGTGTGCGGCATGATGTCTGAAGCGTGAAGAAATGCGGCTTTATCCAGTCCAATATCTACAAAAGCCGCCTGCATACCCGGAAGTACACGACTTACACGACCTTTGTAGATATTGCCTACGATTCCGCGTCGCGCCTCACGTTCAATATGAATTTCCTGCAGAATACCGCCATCAATGTAAGCCACCCGAGTTTCCGATGGCGTTACGTTTACCAACAATTCAGCCGTCATGTTTATCCCTTTTCTCACGCAGTGCGTTAAAATTGGTCAGCAACTCATACGTTTCTACCAGCGGTAAGCCGACTACGGCGTGATAGCTGCCATTGATCTTCCTGACAAAACAGCCACCCAACCCTTGAATACCGTATGCACCTGCTTTATCCATTGGTTCACCGCTGGCAACATAGCCCGCGATGTCCTCATCGGTTAGTGCTCTGAACGTCACTTCCGTCACCACCAGACAGTCCAGACTGTGCCGGCGGTCGGCCAATGCCACGGCGGTCATGACCTGATGCGTTTTGCCCGACAGTTTGCGCAGCATTACTGCGGCATGGGCGGCGTCGTGTGGTTTTTCCAGCACTTCGCCATTAAGGATAACAATGGTATCTGCACCCAATACAGGCAAATCACGCTGCGCCAGCGCCACGCCAGCCTGCGCTTTTTCGCGTGCCAGACGCGAAACATACTGC